>JAYTSW010000302.1:0-21197 GCA_043745425.1 Sphingobacteriaceae bacterium
AGTGTTGTAAATGGATTTCAGTATAAAACGGATTTGGGTTCTTATAGTAGTAATCATAAATATTACCAGGATTTTTTTATTGAAGTAAGTAAAAAATTCAACAAAAAATTGAAAGGTAATTTTGTGTATGCTCATCAATTTTATAATCGTAATATTATTCAGTTTAATTCAAGTAAAGCCGGATATAAAAATTTAGAAACCAATATTGGTGTTATTGATATTACTTATAAATATAAATCCTCTAGTTCTATTCGTTTTGAGTTCCAGGGTTTATTTGTGGCAGGAAAACCAGCGATAAGTCAAACTATTGAAACGAATTCGAACCTCGTAGCTAAAGGCAATTGGGCTACAGGTTTAATAGAATGGTGGCCTAACAGTCATTTTTTCATCGCCGTGTTTGATCAGTATAATTATGGAAACCCAAATGCAAAATTAAAAACCCATTATTACTTGGGCAGCATAGGTTACAATAAAGACGCCCATCGCATCTCATTAAGTTATGGTAAACAAAGCGCCGGTATTTTTTGTGTGGGCGGTGTGTGCAGGGTAGTGCCGGCATCAAACGGTTTAACCCTTTCAATAACGAGTAGTTTTTAGTAAATTTATAGAAGGACACTAAACCTTTTATATAAAATAAACGTAATGTTAAAGAACATGAAAAAGATAATAGGAGTAACAGTTGTTTTATTTTTTCTTTTTATCGGCTGTGATAAAGTGAAAAATCTTGCTATTACAAAAACGTGTGACTTAGCTAATGTTCACGTCATTGATTCTAATTATCAAGTTGTGAATGTAAAAAAAGTTTTAGTTCAGGATTATACAGGGCATACTTGCGGTAATTGTCCGCGTGCGGCTGAAGATTTAGAAACTATAATTAATAAATATCCCGGCAAAATTGTTGGCATGGCCATTCATGCCGGAATTCAGTTTTCTCCACCGAAGCCTCCTGATTTTCTTGAAGATTTCAGAACAACAGCCGGCTCTCAATGGGATTCTTATTTTGGAATGTCAGCAGCATCATTACCAAAAGGAACAGTAAATTGGGCGCAAGTTCCATATTCGCAGGCGCGTAATACATGGGATGGTTTTGCCGCTTCGCAACTTGCTTCTGCACAAAAAGCAAAAATATATTTAAAAACAAGTTTAGATACAGTTGCATTAGCTTTTGCTGTTGAAGCAAAGGTTGTAATGCTTACTTCAACTAATTATAATGTAAAACTTGTACTTGTTATTACGGAAGATAGTATTGTAGCTCGTCAAAAAGATTATGCACCCCCTCCCACTGCAACAGTTGTTAATGGTGATGAAATCCCTAATTATGTTTTTATGCATGTGCTACGTGGCGATGTAAACGGAACATGGGGCGAAGTACTAAAAAAAGGTCCCGTTTCAAGTGGATATGAAGTAACTAAAACCTATTGTAGTAATGTTAGTCCTTGGGCCGGACTCAAAAAAAATCTAAAAAATACTGCAGTCGTTGCCATTGTGTATACTCAGGATGAAGGATCTGCATCTGTAAAAGAAATTCTCCAAGTTGAAAAACTTTATTTAAGAAAGTGATTTCCATTATATTAACTGGCCCTGCATTTAGCGGGGCTTTTTTATTTATATTCGCATATGCAATTAGGTCTCATCGGTAAATCACTCGCCCATTCTTTCTCTAAAAAATATTTCGAAGAAAAATTTAGCAAAGAAAATAATGATGGGTCGTTTAAAAATTTCGAATTAAATACTATCTCTGAATTTCCTGAAGTGCTTAAACAAAACCCTAATCTTAATGGATTAAGTGTAACGGTTCCATATAAAGAACAAATTATTCCTTTTTTGGATGAACTAAGTATTGAAGCAAAAGAAATTGGTGCCGTTAATTGTATTCGTTTTATAAATGGAAAAAGTGTTGGACACAATACAGATGTGTTTGGTTTTAAAACAAGCATTAAACCATTTTTGGAGCCGAAACATAATCGTGCTTTAATTTTTGGAACGGGGGGAAGTTCTAAAGCCGTTGCTTATGCATTAAAACAAATTGGCGTCGATTGTTTTTTTGTTACTTCGTTAGAATATAAAAAAATACCAAACACATTTTTTTATTATGAATTAAGTCCGATTATATTTTCACAATTTTTACTGCTTGTTAATTGTACGCCGGTTGGTATGTTTCCGGAAACAAATGTGGCGCTTCCTATCCCGTTTAGCTATGTAACAGAAAATCATTTGGCTTACGATCTTATTTACAATCCTGCCGAAACTGTTTTTTTAAAAAATTGTAAAGAAAAGGGAGCTACTATTATTAATGGATTAAGCATGCTTCAATTGCAAGCTGAGAAGGCTTGGGATATCTGGAATCAAGAAAAATAATTTATTTTATTTTCCCTTTCCAAAGGCCTAGCATTTGTAAGTCTTGCAAATAATACCTGGTTCCTTTGTAATAACCGGTAATGAAAGCATCAGTTTGACCTGCACCTCTTATTTTTTTCAAAAGTTCGTCTGCCGAATTCATATCAGTAAATGTTTTATCAGCAACAAGAAGTCTGATATTGCCAATAATAGCGCCGTTATCTTTTACTTTGCAAAGGTTTTTTAATATGCTACCATTATAATTTTCAGGAGTAGAGGTGGCTGCAACTTGGATTAAATACGTTACGCCTTCTACTGTTTCCGAGCCATATTTTTTTATAATCTCGGCTTCAATTACCGCGCGTTTCGGATTGTTTGCAGCCGGATTGGTATTTGTTGGAGTTGCTTTTCCAAAACTGGTATGGAGTTCGCCTGACATCGCATCTCCAAAATTTACATTGATTGTTTTTTCCGCATAATCTTCCACATCTCTTGCATCTATATTGTAAACTCTATCGCCTAGGATTTCATGATAGTAACTAACTTTGTACTGATATCCTGATGGAAGATTCACAACATAATTCCCACTCTCGCTATTCGATTTATAAAAACTATAGGCTTTTGCTTCACCTTCGCGACTTACGGTGATTTCCGTTTCGTAGGGTAAACCGCTTTCCGTTATTTTTCCTTTTATAATAGTGATATACGATTGTTTAGTAGTGAATGCAGGATCTACCATATAAATATCCTGATCACCTTTTCCGCCATTACGCGCACTCGAAAAATAACCACGCTTTCCATCAGGTGATAAAAAATAAAACAAATCATCATCTGTAGTATTAATTGGATAGCCTAAATTTTTTGGTGCAAGCCATGAAGTATCTGTCTCGCGGTCAGAAATAAATAAATCGAAATCACCTATACTGTTATGGCCTTCAGAACTAAAAACTAAAACTCTACTATCTGGTGATATAAATGGAGCATCCTCATCATATTTAGTATTAATTTTATCGCCCAAATTTTTTACATTACCCCAGGTGCCGTCTTCCTTTTTTGTAGCCACGTAAAGATCTTTTCCGCCCAATCCACCCGGACGATTACTTGCGAAATATAATTTTTTCTGATCGGTAGAAATCGAAAGACTTCCTTCCCAATAAGTAGAGTTTACTTCGCCGGCCAATTTTTCTGCAACGCCGTATTTTCCATGTTCGCGTTTACTCACATAAATATCACCATTGTCTCCTTCAGCTTTAAAAATAAATAATTGTTTACCATCCGGTGATAAAGCAATTGCGGCATCGTTACCAGCGCTATTAAGTTCTGAAAGTCGTGTAGGTTTTTGCCATACGCCATTTATTTTTTTCGAAATAAGAATGTCTTCGTTATAATCTCCATTAAGGTCGGGGTTATTATTAGCATCTACTAAACCACCCATGCTTTCTTTACCACGATAAGTAAAAATAACTGATTCTTCCTCGGGCGTTACAACCGGGCCGTATTCCGCGTATTCGGAATTAATTAATGAACCCAAACTTTCAATTTTAGAATTGACTGGAAACTCCAATTCATTTATTCCGTTTTTACTAAAAAAAGCAAGACGTTGAAGGTCGGCCTTGTCGTCATCAGAAAGTTTTGGATTAGCAAGTAAAGTATTAGCAAGCTCAAGGGCTTTTGTAAAGCGATAAGTTTTGTGATAGAGTGAGGCTAAGTAGTAATCAATATTTTTTGTATTCTTATCATGTGCCTTAACTTCGGTAAGCAAAGTTTCAGCCTCTGATTGTTTGTCATTAATATTAATAGCACATACGCCCATAACAAACTTTAAATGCATGTCGTCGGCATGTTTCGATTTTAACGATGTAAATTTTTCGTAGGCTGACTTATAATAACCTTTATTGTAAAGGTCTTTGGCTGTTGCAAAAAGTTTTTGGTCTTCCTTTGGCCAGTTTTTAGTGCTATTTTGCTGACATTTGTAGCTATTAAAAACTCCTATGATGAGTAAGAGAGAAAGTAATGTTCTCATAATTTTTTTGCGAGTAAGGGTAATGACCAAATTTAGCAAAAATTCTTTACCATTTACACCCTGATAAATTGGTTTAAAACACAAGGAAAACCTAAGAACCGCCAATTTAACAGCGGTAATTACATGAATTAATTGTTTGGATATCGCTTATCGAGCCTTTCGTTAGCAATGGTATTGCCGGATAAGGAGGTCCAATCTTTTGCTTTTTCCTTTGCATAAGCAGAGAGGGGATTTGGTTTTGATTTAGTAAACCAAATGCTGTTACACTTCTTGTAATCAAAATCAGCGTCATGATTAGTTTTAATATCATCACAACCATCACTACTTGAAACGGCAGTCGGTTCATTCGTTTTAGTTGTATTGATTGTAATTGCAGTCTCTGTTTTTATTGTATTAGTTTCTGAAATATTTTTTTGTTTTTTCTTTGATTTTTTAGAAGTGGTTTCAGTTTCTGCGGGCACATTATTTTTTGTATTTACAGCAACATCGTTGTTTTTACTATTAGTAGTATTGGTTGATTTAATGGAATTTGTTTCTGTTTTTTCGTTTTTAGAAAATTCATCTTTTTGAGTTTCTTTTTTAGTTGGCGTGTTAACCACCACGGTCGGAGGCGTCATTCTAACCGTGTCTTTATTAGTAATAAATACAATACTTGTGGTGTTTGTTTTTGTAGCCATTGCAACATCAAAATTCACATCAATTAGTTTTTCAGCAAATTCATCTACTTGCTCGGTATTAATTTTAAACACTCTATCGCCTAATTTTTTATTGAGAAAACGTAACTCGTAGTTTTGGCCATGTGGAAGATTAATAACATAATTTCCACTTAACGGATTCGATTTGTAAGTTCCGTAACTTTTCGATTCTCCAGCCACGCTAACCAAAATTTCGGTTTCGTAGGGTAAATTGTTTTCAGTTATTTTTCCCTTAACAATAGTGATGTAAGATTTTCTCGAGGCTAAAGCGGGTTCTACAACATAAATGTCTTGATCGCCTTTTCCTCCTTCGCGGGCGCTTGAAAAATAACCGCGCTTACCATCTGCTGATAACACGTAAAACAAATCATCATCGGTAGTATTAATAGGGTACCCTAAATTTTTCGGAGCTAACCACGAACTATCCGTCTTATTCCAATTCGAAAAAAACAAATCAAAATCACCAATACTGTTATGACCTTCTGAACTAAAAATTAAAGTACGACTGTCGGGCGAAATAAATGGAGCGTCTTCATCATACTGTGTATTGATTTTATCTCCCAAATTTTTTATGTTTCCCCAATTACCATCAGCTTTTTTTGTCGCCATATAAATATCTTTTCCGCCAAATCCACCCGGACGATCACTAGCAAAAAATAATCTTTGCTGATTGGTTGACAAACAAAGGCTTCCTTCCCAAGACGTTGAATTCACATCGCCTCTTAATTTTTCTGCCGCGCCGTATTTATCGCCTTCTCTTTTGCAAACATAAATATCACCATTATCACCTTCGGCTTTAAAAACAAATAATTGCTGTCCATCAGGCGAAAGTGCAATAACTGCGTCATTGCCTATTGTGTTAAGTTCTGAAATCCCATTTGGTTTTTGCCAAACGCCATTTATTTTTTTCGACATAAAAATATCTTCATTATAATCTCCATTTGGATTTGGTTTATTGTTAGCGTCAACTAATCCACCCATGCTTCCTTTTCCGCGGTAGGTAAAAATAATGGATTCTTCGTCAGAGCTAATAATTGGTGCGTATTCTGCGTATTCAGAATTTAATTGCGAGCCTAATGATTCAATCATAGTTTCAAACGGATATTGAATTTCGTTTTTTCCGTTTTTACTAAAAAAAGCAATTCTCTCTAAATCGACTCTGTCTTCTTTTGAAAGATTTGGATTGGTAAGCAAGCCATTAATAAGTTCTAAAGCTTTATCAAAACGATAACTCTTGTGATAAAGCAGTGCAAGATAATAATCGATGTTTTCAGCGCTCGAATTATTTTTCTTCACCTCCAATAAAAGTTTCTCAGCTTCTTTATGTTTGTTGTTGATGTAAACCGCGCAAACGCCTCTAACAAATTTCAAAAACAAATCGTTTTCATGATTGGCTTGTAATGAAACATATTTTTCATAAGCGGATTCGTAATAATGCTTATTAAATAATTCGGTGGCCGCCTCAAACGTTTTTTGATCTTGTGCCGACCAATCCTGCGTACTGCCTTCCTGACAATTTATTTTTGTAAAACTCCCAATAAATAAAATCAGGATAATTAGTTTTTTCATGTGTTTTTAAAAAGGAGTCTAAAGATAACAATATTATGTAGTTTAAGAGATAAGCTCTCGCCTTAAATAAGCTTTAACTCTCTTTTAACATTTAGGCGGAATTTTAGTAATTTTAGTTCATGAATGTAAAATTTAAAAAGCTGTCCATTTCTTCTGAATTTGAAGTTTATGATTCTGAAAAGGATTTGTTACCAGTAGAAAATGCCTTGCTCCAAAAAGCAAAAGAAGTCTTAAAAAATGCTTACGCTCCGTATTCAAATTTTTTAGTTGGCGCCGCCATTCTATTGGAGAATGGTGAGATTTGTATTGGTAATAATCAGGAAAATGCAGCTTACCCATCCGGACTTTGTGCAGAGCGCGTTGCTATTTTTCATGCGAGCGCAATACATAGCACGGTGCCAATAAAAACAATTGCTATTTGTTGTAAATCACTAAATACAGTTATTGAAGGTCCTGTTACACCATGCGGTGCTTGTCGCCAAGTAATTGCTGAGTATGAAACAAAATACAATAAACCCATTCGCATTATTATGCAAGGTGAAAAAGGTAATGTTTATGCAGCTAATGACATCGAATCCTTATTACCATTAATGTTTAACCGTAAGTATCTGAAATAAAGATGCTTAGGTTTAATGAAAATTCACCAAATTCTGCTAATTTTGTAGCTATAAACACATTGTTTCTATGTCGAAAACTGCGGTCGAAAAAAAATTAAAGTTCACCAAAGAACAGTATTTGAAGTGGTACGAATCCATGTTATTGATGCGTCGCTTCGAAGAAAAAACCGGACAAGTTTACGTTCAGCAAAAAATTAAAGGGTTCTGTCATTTGTATATCGGACAAGAAGCCATTGTTGCAGGAACTGTTAGTGCAACAAAAAAAGGAGATAAACATATTACAGCTTACCGTGATCATGCGCATCCTATTGGTTTAGGTTTGCATCCAAAATATGTAATGGCAGAAATGTATGCGAAGATTACCGGTTGCAGTAAAGGCAAAGGTGGTTCAATGCATATTTTTAGCAAGGAACATGGTTTTGTTGGCGGACATGGTATTGTGGGGGGTCAGGTACCGTTAGGTGCTGGTCTTGCTTTCGCGGAAAAATATAAAGGTACTGATAACGTTTGTGTTTGTTCGATGGGAGATGGTGCTGTTCGTCAAGGTGCTTTACACGAAGCCTTCAACATGGCCATGACCTGGAAATTACCCGTGATATTTATTGTAGAAAATAATATGTACGCGATGGGAACTTCTGTTGAGCGTACAAGTAACGTACATGAACTTTGGAAATTAGGATTAGCTTATGACATGCCAAGCAAACCGGTTGATGGTTTAACTGTTGAAGCAGTTCACGAAGCAATGGAAGAAGCAGTAGCGCGTGCACGTAGAGGTGACGGCCCTACATTTTTAGAAATGAAAACGTATCGGTACAAAGGTCACTCAATGAGTGATGCGCAAACATACAGAACGAAAGACGAAGTAAAAGAATATCAAAAACAAGATCCGATTGAAAAAGTATTGGACACTTTGAAAAAAAATAAATGGATTGAAGAGGCTGACATCGAAAAGATGGAAGAGAAAGTAAAAGCATTGGTAGATGAATCAGTGAAGTTTGCAGAAGACAGCCCTTATCCAGATGCATCAGAATTATACAATGATGTTTACATGGAACCTAATTATCCGTTTATTCAAGAATAATTTTAAATGTTGGATGTTAAATTTTAAATGGAATCTAAACAGAATTTAATCGTTACTAAAACATTTAATTTTTCAAAAGAAATAATTAAATTATACATAAATTTAAAAAAAGATAAAGTATTTGAATTAGCAAGCCAATTAATAAGAAGTGCAACAAGTATTGGCGCAAATGTTGAAGAGGCACAAGCTGCACAATCAAGGAAGGACTTTGTTTCAAAAATGAGTATTGCGGCAAAGGAAGCTAGAGAAACTAGGTATTGGTTAAGATTATTAAATGAAACAGCAATAACAGAGGCAGAAGTAAAACACCTTTTAAAAGAAATTGAAGAAATAATAAATATTCTAACTAAAATTATAAAAACATCAAGTGGAGCCTAATTCAACATTTATAATTTTTAATTTAACATTTAAATAATATGGCGGAAATAGTTCGCATGCCAAAATTAAGTGATACAATGACAGAAGGCGTTGTTGCGAAATGGCATAAAAAAGTAGGCGACAAAGTGAAGAGCGGTGATCTATTAGCGGATATCGAAACTGATAAAGCTACAATGGAATTTGAATCATTTCAGGATGGAGTATTATTACACATTGGTGTTCAGGAAAAACAAGGAATTGCGGTTGATGGAATTATTGCAGTGTTAGGAAAAGAAGGAGAAGATGTTTCAAAAATATTAGCTGAAGCCGAAACTCAGAAAAACGGAAACGTTGAAGTAAAAACAGAAACAAAACAAGAAACCCAGAAACAAGAAACTTTAAATAATGTCACATCGAGCGTAGTCGAGATGCCAAAAGGTGTTGAAGTAGTACGCATGCCGAAGTTGAGCGATACTATGACCGATGGTGTTATTGAAAAATGGCATAAAAAAGTTGGTGATAAAGTAAAAAGTGGGGAATTACTAGCAGATATAGCAACCGATAAAGCCACAATGGAATTTGAATCATTCCAGGATGGAGTTTTAATTCATATTGGCATTGAAGAAGGAAAAAGTATTCCTGTTGATTCGGTTATTGCGATTTTGGGAAAAGGCGGAGAAGATATAAAAGCAATTTTAGCAGCACTTCCGCAAGGTGGAGCATCTGTAAAAACGGAGAACAAAACAACCGAAGTAAAAAAAGAAACTGTTACAACGGTTGCGGTTTCTAAACCAATAACAACACCAGTTTCAAATCAAAACTCAAACGGTAGAATTAAAGCTTCTCCGTTGGCAAAAGCATTAGCAAAAGAAAAAGGAATTGATATTAGTCGTGTTAACGGCAGTGGTGATAATGGAAGAATAACAAAATCGGATATTGAAAACTACAAAGGTGGAGCAGGAACAAAATCTAATTTTGTTGGTGTTGAAAGTTATACTGATGAACCAGCCTCGCAAATGCGTAAGGTTATTGCAAAACGTTTATTAGAAAGTAAAAATGGCGCGCCGCATTTCTATTTAAATATGGAAGTTGATATGGACAGCGCAATGTCAAGTAGAGAGGCAATAAATAAAGTAAGTGAAGTAAAAGTTTCATTTAATGATTTAATAATTAAAGCTTGTGCTGCTGCTTTAAGAAAACATCCTCGCGTAAACAGTTCTTGGATGGGCGATAAAATTCGTATCAATCATCATATTCACATTGGTATGGCAGTTGCGGTTGAAGATGGTTTATTAGTTCCTGTTATTCGTTTTGCTGATGGAAAAGGAATTTCGGATATAGCTGCAGAAACAAAAGATTTAGGTAAGCGAGCAAAAGAGAAAAAATTACAACCTTCGGATTGGGAAGGAAACACATTCACCGTTTCTAATTTAGGAATGTTCGGTATTGAATCATTTACTTCAATTATAAATTCACCGGAGTCGTGTATACTTTCTGTAGGAGCAATTCGTCAGGTTCCTGTTGTAAAGAACGGAGCGGTTGTTCCCGGAAATACCATGATGTTAACTTTAGCTTGCGATCATCGCAGTGTTGATGGTGCAACAGGAGCAGCATTCCTTCAAACTTTAAAAACATTTATCGAGAATCCTGTAATGATGTTCATTTAATTATAATTCAATAGAAAACAAATGTCATGCTGAATTTATTTCAGCATCTTTAAGATTCCGAAACAAGTTCGGAATGACCCACAGAAAAAGCTAACACATGGAAGCATTTGTAAAATCAGAAATAAAAAACGGAATTGGCACTATTGCTTTTTTCCATCCCCAAAGTAATTCAATGCCTGGAGAGCAATTAAGAAATTTAGCTGCTGAAGTTGAGAAATTAGGAAAAGATAATTTAGTAAAAGTTATTGTATTAAAGAGCGAAGGCGAAAAAGCATTTTGTGCGGGCGCTAGCTTTGATGAATTAATTGCTATAAAAGATATTGAAACAGGTTTAAAATTTTTCTCCGGCTTTGCTGCTGTAATTAACGCTATGCGTAAAGCGCCAAAATTTGTAATTGCACGCGTGCAAGGTAAAGCTGTTGGGGGCGGAGTAGGAATTGCTTCTGCGGCAGATTATACTTTTGCTGTTGATTCTGCTTCGGTAAAATTAAGTGAACTTGCAGTTGGCATTGGTCCGTTTGTTGTCGGTCCTGCCGTTGAACGTAAAGTTGGAACATCAGCATTTTGTCAATTAACAATTAATGCTACTGAATGGCAAACAGCACAATGGGCAAAAGAAAAAGGTTTGTATGCTGAATTATTTTCGAATGTTGCTGATATGGATAAATCTATCGAGGTATTAGTAAATAAATTAGCAAGCAGTAATCCTGAAGCCATGAGTATGCTAAAAAAAATAATGTGGGAAGGAACTGAAAATTGGGACGAGCTTTTAATTGAACGCGCGGGTATGAGTGGTAAATTAGTGTTATCTGAATTTACTATTAATGCTATCAATAAGTTTAAGACGAAAGCGTAAATGTTTATCTTAAGGAGTAGAATTGAAATATCTTGTTTAATCTTTTCATTATTTTTTCTATTCTCTTGCAGCTCGCCTGAGCCAAATATTCCAAAAAGCGGTTTTATCAATGTAAAGGAAGGAAAGGTATGGTATGAAATTGTTGGTTCTGGAAATAAAACACCAATTTTTTTATTACATGGCGGGCCTTGTGTTCCCAGTTATTATTTGAATCCGTTGAAACCACTAGGGAATGATCGTCAGCTTATTTATATCGATCAATTAGGCTGCGGCAGATCGGATAGGATTACGGATACTCTTTTAATGACACCAGAAGTTTATACCGAGCAACTGGAAGAAATAAGAAAAGCATTAAAGCTGAATGAATTTTATTTATACGGCCAGTCATGGGGTACTATGTTAGCAACAGAATATTATTTAAAATATCCCAACGCTATTAAAGCAATTATTTACAGTAGTCCATGTTTAAGCTCGTCTTTATGGTTGCAAGATTCGGATACACTTATTGAGAGTTTACCTGATTCAGTCAAAGGTGTTATTCAGATCCATGAGAAAAATAAAACATTTAGTTCGCAGGAATATCAATCGGCGGTCCGGTTTTTCTATGACCGATTTTTGACAAGAAAGAAGCCTCGTTCAATAGATATGGAAAATGTCGATAAGAATACAGGTGTAAACGTTTATGAGTATATGTGGGGACCCAGTGAATTTACTGCGACAGGAATATTAAAAAATTACGACCGCACCAAAGATCTTTATAAAATTAAAGTACCAACATTATTTATTGCGGGACAATATGATGAGGCTAGGGAAGGAACTGTTAAATATTACGCTGCCTTGGTAAAGAATTCGGAGTTCGTTTTGATACCAAATGCGGGTCACCTTACCATGCAGGATAATCCTGAAGCGGACATAATAGCGATAAGGGAATTCTTAAACAAATTGGAAAGCCGTTAGATAGTACCAATAATTTTTATGCAGTGAAAAAAATCATTTTACTACACGGTGCCATTGGCGCATCAGATCAATTAGAGCCTTTAGCAAAAGAACTTTTTGATAAGGGATATAAAGTTTATGCGTTAAATTTTTCGGGGCACGGACAAACTTCTTTTCAAAATCAATTTGGCATTTCACAATTTGCTGATGAATTAAAATCATTCATTGAACAGAATAATTTATTACAACCAACTATTTTCGGTTACAGTATGGGTGGATACGTGGCTCTGTATTTAGCTTCGCAACAACCAAACTTAATTGGGAATATTATTACACTGGGAACAAAATTTGAATGGAGTCCTGAAATTGTACAACGCGAATTAAAAATGTTGGATGCAAATACTATTAAAGAAAAAATTCCAAAGTTTGCCGAAGCCTTACAAAAACGCCATAGAGAAAATTGGGAATTACTTTTAAAAAGAACGGGAGAGATGATGCTGGATTTGGGAAATAATAACTTATTAAACCCAACTACATTTTCTAAAATAAAAAATAAAGTATTGATTGGTTTAGCGGATAATGATACAATGGTAAGTCTTGATGAAAGCAATAACGCAGCTTCAAAAATTGTTGGCGCTTCTCGTTATGTATTGTCTAATTCCAAGCACCCTATTGAATCAGTTAACACTAAAGATTTGCTAGAAATCTTGAAAGACTTTGTTTAAATCGATCCAGTGCCTTTTTAAAATAAGTAAGGCCGGGGATTTGGAATTAAAAGGACACAATAGCTATATTATATCAATGAAAAATTCTACCCCGGCCATTTTTTGAATTTAACTTAAGAACGTCAAACAAAGACTAACTTTATATATAGACTGCATTAATTTAAAAATGGTTGGGTATTAAAAATGATAATTTAAACCTAGTACCAAACCAAATGAATAAGGATACGGTTTTTTTGAAACCGAAGTATTAATAGGACTAATTGCAGTTCTGAAAGTTGGTTCTAATAAAACGCTAATGTTTTTTGCAACATTGTAAGATGCTCCAAGTCCTACAATTAAACCGGGGTATATTTTTTTTAATCCTTTAAATTCGGTAACGGTTTGTTGTTTGCCATCAGAATCTAATTTTAATTTTTGATTTAAGATGTAATTACCTGATAAACCTGCCTGAGCATAAAATGAAAATTTATTTTTTTGAATTTGCCATTTCACCAAGATTGGAATATTAATTATGTTCAAATTCTGTTTTGAATCCGATTTTATCAATAAGCTATCGCCTGTACTTGGTTTTGAGGAAGCGTCACTCGGAATAACTGCCGAACCGTAAGATGTATTAAATTGGTAATCTGTATCTCCGTTATCATCCGTTTTTGCAATAAGTATTTTCGATTTTATTGTTTGTGATAAAAGAGAATATGATGCGCCTAGTTTAATGCTCCATTTGGAAGTGAGGTCATACCCCACTAAAAAACCTGTATTAAATGAAAAAGCCGGGTCCTCTGTAATACTATAATCCTCATTGTCATCTTGATTATTATTTCCATTATTATTGTTATTTCCACTATTACTTGTGCTTTTCGATGCAGATGATTTTTTTGCGAACTTTCCGGTAAAATCAGGAGAAAAATAACCCATTACATATAACTTCTTTGATTTTTTATTTTCGGAAGGTTTATCGTCTGGAATTGTTTTTGAAAGGGACGGAAGAGAGTCTGACTTTTCTTGATTATTATTTGCTATGGCCTCAAGTTTCTCTGCGGCATTTGATTGTGTTAATGGACTTGGTAAACTTTCAGAAATTAGGGTTTCACTTTTTTTAATTTCAGCTACTGTTGGATTTAGAATAGTTGTATTAATTGCTTTTTCGGAAGAATTATTATTTTTGAGAGAGATGTTATCAGATTGAAAATTCTTGCTTACATCAAAATTAGTTTTTTTAACGTGTAACGAATTTTGTTTGGAAGATTGTGTTTTAGAAAATAGATTATTGTTTTCCTTCAGCATTGTATTAACAGCAGTGTTAACTGACGCTGAGATTGGTTTTGTTAATTCTTTTTGATTTACCTTTTTATTCTCCTGATAAAATAATTCTTTTGGCATCGAGAGATGGTTGGCCAAAGTTGAAGAATTTATTTTAGCCGGATTTGTAATAGCTTGCGCTAGGGCTGCATCAGTATTTTTAGTTGCAAAATGATAAGTTATAAAGGCTCCTAGTAGTATAATCGTTCCAATTAAAGAAATGAATAAACGGTAAGCCAGAATTCTGTATTTTTTTTCAGCCTTTTTGTTCAATCCGGCTTCCAATTTTTCCCACACATCATCCTCGAGCTTAATGTCGTTTGCATCAATGCCTTCAGTGAAAATTTTGTCTATGTATTTATTATCTTCCATTACTCATTAACTGCTTTTTTTTCAAAATACAAATCTTCAATTCCTTTCTTAAGCCATTTCCGGGCATCAGATAAATTAGATTTGGAAGTGCCTTCCGATACATTTAATTTTTCTGCAATTTCTTTGTGTTTTAATCCTTCAAAAACATATAAATTAAATACTAATTGATAGGCGGGTGGTAATTTTTGAATTAATGAAATAAGTTCTTTCGTATTTAATTCGCCTAATATATCAGTATCACTTATTGTGCTTAAACTTTTTACATCATCAAAACTTACTACTTTAAACAAATTCGATTTTTTTTTGAATTTATCAAGGGCGGTATTAATCATAATCCGTTTCATCCAACCTTCAAAAGACCCGGTGTGATTAAAGGCTTTTATGTTTTCAAACACTTTCATAAAACCTTCACTCAACGTATCTTTCGCATCTTCTTTATCTTTACTATATCTATAACAAACCAAAAGCATAATTCGGGCATATTTTTTATATAGCCTATTTTGGGAAGCCCTATCACCTTTAATGCAACCCTTTATGAGCTCCTTATCCTCTTCCAAAAAATGTAATGGCTTGTTCATATTAACAGACTGGTATTTGCCCTAAAGGGTTGGGTGCTAAAGGACATGATTTAACAAAAATAGATTATTTCAATGTTCTTTAAGCATAAATTAATTTTTTAGGATAGAACCCAACCATTTTCTGATTTTAGCACTCTATGTTAGTGTAAACCATTAATCTTTTTAAAAATGAAAAAAATAGCCGTAATTCTCATTTCAATACTATTTATTGCCTCTTGTGAAAAGAATGTAAAAATTCCTTTTTTTCATAAGAAAGCTAAGCCTTGTCCATCTGTGAGTTCTGAGTCGGTTCCCTCAAGTGTAAAGGAATCTTTTGTGCAGAAATACCCCGGAATTACCGTTGAAAAGTGGTTTGATAAGGGTGATAAGGGATACGCCGCCGTTTTCTCTAAAAACAACACTAAAAATTTAGCTGCGTTTGAAAATAATGGAAATTTTATTGATGAACAGAATGGAGACAATAATGATGGAGACAATAACCAAGAGAATGGAGAAAACAATGATGATAAGGGATGTAATTGTAATTTAAATGAGGAAAACGATTAACTTTATTAAATGTTTAAAAATAAATATGAAGAGTAGAATAGCCTTTCTGATATTAATATCTGCGTGTTTTAGTATGAAAGCTCAATGGGCAGTTGAGTCTTCAGGTTTTAGTACAAATGGTTTAGGAATAAATCATATTTCTGTTGTTAACTCAAACGTTGTTTGGGCAACAGCTTATGATACAGCGTTTGCAACAGTAGTCAATAAATTTACACGAACTTTAAATGGCGGTACAACTTGGATAGCAGGAACTGTAAATGGTGCAGCAGCTTTTGATTTAACTTCTGTTTCTGCAATAAATAAAGACACCGCATGGGTTTCTATGGTAGATAATGGCGCCGGCGGAGGTAGAATTTATAAAACAACAAATGGAGGTTTGAATTGGACTAATCAAACTACTGCTACATTTGCATCGCCAGGTGGGTGGGCCGATTTTGTTCATTTTTTTAATACTACAACAGGAGTTTGTGTTGGTGATTCTAATACAGGATATTGGGAAATTTATACTACTTCAAATGCAGGTACAAATTGGACAAGAGTTCCATCGGGTAGTATACCTTCTAATATGATTGGTGAAACCGCTAATGATGATTCTTATTGCTCATTAGGAAGTAATGTATGGTTCGGAACAACTTCAGGACGTGTTTATAAAACTACAAACATGGGAACTACATGGACAGTTTCTGCTACTGGCTTAACCAATGTTAAAAGTGTTTCTTTTAAAGATGCAATGAATGGTATTGCGACTGATGGAACCGCTATTGCCACTTCTACGAATGGAGGAGTATCATGGAGCAATTTAACGTTTACAGGCAATTTACTTGGAAACGATTTATGTTTTGTTCCCGGTACTTCAGGAACATATGTAAGTACAGGTTGGGGCTCAGGAAATAATGGATCTTCCTATAGTACAAACAATGGAATGTCGTGGACAACTATTGATGCTGTTGGGCATGATGCAGTTTCTTTTTTAAATTCAAGTACAGGTTGGTCAGGTGGTTTTAACAGCAGTCCAACTTCCGGTGGTATGTTTAAATGGGCGGGTGTATTTACAGGCATCAGCAATTTATCAACGGCAAACAATAATTTTATAAATGCTTACCCCAATCCGTTTTCAAAACAATTTACTATCGAAACAAAATCAAAAAATACAATTAATTTAATGGTTGAAGTATATGATGTGCTCGGAAATCTTGTATTAAAAAGCGATGATTTTGAAAATGGAAAAGTAACTATTAAGAGCAATGCTTTTGTAAGTGGAATTTACTTTTACAAGGTATTTGATGCTAACGGCAGTGTAAGTGCAGGTAAATTAATTTGCGAATAAGGAATTTTAAATTAAAATTCTTTTACGCGTAATGTAAAATTTACTTACTCTCCTTTAAACTCAGGCTTACGTTTTTCTAAAAAAGATTTTACACCTTCCTGATAATCGGAAGTAGCTGCGGCTTCAGTTTGCATGAAACTTTCAAACTGTAATTGTTTATCGTAAGTATTATAAGCGCTCTCGTTTAATAAACGTTTTGTATAACCAATACCTTTGGTTGGCATGTTGGATAAATAAGTTGCCATCTTCAAAGTTTCTTCTACAAATGTAGCGTCTTCATATACTTTATAAATCATCCCAATTTGTAAAGCTTCTGCTGCACCAACTTTATCACCAGTCATCATTAAAGCAGTAGCACGTTGCCATCCAATTAAACGTGGAAGAAAAAATGTTCCACCACTATCCGGCACCAATCCAATTTTACTGAAAGCCTGAATAAAACTTGCTGATGCTGTTGCCACAACAATATCACATGCAATTGCAATGTTCGCGCCAGCACCTGCTGCAACGCCATTCACCGCGCCAATAATTGGTTTTTCAATTTTGCGTAAACGCATAATTAATGGATTGTAATGTTCATCCACAATACGTTTTAATCCCGGACCATTTGGGTCAATTGCTTCTGCTAAATCTTGTCCGGCGCAAAATGCTTTTCCTGTTCCTGTTAAAACAATGCATCTGCAATTAGTATCATTCTCAGCTTCATCCAAAGCCGCGTGAAGTTCTAATGACATCTCACGGTTAAAGCTGTTAAATTTATCAGGACGATTTAAAGTAATGATTTTTACTTTGTCTTTTTTTTCGGTTGTTATGAAGTTCATTATTGTAAGAGTACTTTTTTGTTAACAGAGAAATTTTCGCTGGAAAATTTTAAGAAATAAATTCCTTTGGCAAAATTAGTTGCATCAATACTGTTTGTATTCTTTGCAGAATAAATTTCTTTTCCTGCCACATCAAATAATTGTACTGATGTAATATCAAATCTTGAACTGATATTAATTTTATCTGTTGCTGGATTCGGATAAACATTTACTGCATCTATTCCGTTTAATGATTCTTGAATTGAAGTTGGCAGAGGAGGATTGGTTGTCATTTTCTGCGTGTGTGTCCAGCTATGAACACCATCATTTACTACCCAACTGTATGCAGCAACTTTAGAGCCTTCTCCAGGCCAAGGATTCATGTAATAAACATTGTTAGATGCATCGTAACCTTCACCAACAATAAAATGTCCGCCACCACTGGTCCAACCCCAACGAATAACAAACGGTCTTAAATTATTTATTTCAGTTTGAATAGCTGATGTAGAAATAGTGTTTGAAATATTTGTTACACCAATACTTCCGAATTGATTTAAAATATCCGAGATGCTTCCCGCATATCCCCACATATAATTCCAATAGTTACAACCCGCTGTTGCGGTAATACAACAATCTGTTGCGCCAAAATTATTCCATGTAGCAACTGTTCGTGTGTATTCTGCAAGCTGACATTGAGTTGTAGTTACACCATAGTGTTTTAAAATACAATTACTGCAGGCCGACCAACACCATTGGTTCTCCACTTGAATGGTAGTTTGTAATCCTAAAACGGTTTGTGATTTTACTCCTATCGAAACAAAGATCACTAATGATAAAAAAATCTTTTTCATGTTAGTTTTCTTTTATGTCGGTTGATGAATAAAAATTATTTTCGAAGAGCTTGAGATACTTTCGGGTAGAAGCTTGAGAAGTTTCATCAAACAAATAATCCGATTGTGTATTTAAAACTTTTAGAATAGAAAGGTGAGCGTCTTTATCGAAAGAAGCAGTAGAGCAGTTTAATGTTTTTGATAAATCACTTGCGCCATAATCAGCCATCATCATTTCCCCATCATTTACATAAACAGTAAACAAGCCACGCGGCTTACCCTTTTCATTAAGGGCGAGAACGCGGTAGTTTTTTGTCTTAATAAAAGCACCATTGGTTAAAATATATTCAGCAAAAACTTTTGTAAAGCTTAAGGCTTGAATTTCGTCTTTATTGGTAAAACCAAAATCAGTCATCTTATTATCTGGCAACTGACCAACTAATTTTAAATAATTAGCTTTTGTAAATTCCAGAATTTGTTTATCGCTCTGCGCAAACTGATTTAGGAATAAGGAACAGAATAGAAGCGTAAATATTTTTTTCATGTTATTTATTTTAATTTTTCAAGTCCGGTTGGTTTCGACAAGCTCAACCACCGTCGGTTTTAATAAGAACAACGCGGTGCCTGAGCTTGTCGAAGGCACTGCTTAGAAATCGTGACTTAATTGATTAGTTGCTTTCTGTAAAATTTCGAAAGCATTTTCAGCCATTAAGTTTTCTTTATCTAAAGTAGGATTTATTTCTACCATTTCAAAACACACAATTTTTTTGCTGCGCATAATGTAGTAAATTAAATTTCCAGCTTCTTTTTCTGTAATTCCATTTGGCACTGGAGTTCCGGTTCCGCTTGAAATTCTTGAATCCATACTATCCACATCAAAGCTTACATAAATAACATCGCAATGGTCTAAATAATTTAAGGAGTCAATAGCAACGCGCTCAACAGCTTTTTTGCGAATTTCTTGTAAATTGAAAACGCGAATTTTATGTTTTTTAATTACGTAATCTTCTTGTGGTTCGTAATCGCGCAAGGCTATATATACTAAATCGTTTGGTTGAACTTTTGGAGAAATACCGCCAAGGTTTTTTAATTTTTCCCAGTACTCAATGGTTTCATCATCTGGTTTATTTTGCGCGCGGTCTGTATTATCTTCTCCTAAAATGCAAGCGATTGGCATACCGTGCATATTACCGCTTGGAGTTGTATAAGGAGAATGTAAATCAGCATGCGCATCAATCCAAATAACACCAACGCGTTTTTCGGGATATGCCATTTTAATTCCTGAAATGGTTCCGAGAGCAGAACTGTGATCGCCTGCTAATACAATTGGAATCTCATCCTTCCCTAAAATTTTTGCTATTTCTTTCGCTAAGCGCTCATTTAAATTATAAATGCCTTTTATTCGTTTAGCGTAATCGTGAACAACAGGCTCCAATAATAAATGATTTTCACTAGGAATTTCAATGGATTTATAACGACGAAAAAACGGAGAACCAAAATCGAGGGCCGCAATTTTAATGGCGTCAATACCCATGCTCGAGCCTCTGGTTCCTGCACCAATTTCGCTCTTCACTTCTACTATCTTAATTGGCTTTATCATAGGCTTCATATAATTCAAATAATTAACATTAACTTAAAGTAAATTACTTACTTTTGCCTTCTTTTTCTTAAGTAACTCACTTCGATTGATAAAAAAATGGATAACCGATATAATGACCTTATAAATCAGACGTTTAACTTTCCTCAAGAGGGGTTTAACGTTATTGATAACGAACTGCATTTCAATGATATAAATTTAATGGAGGTAATCAAGCAATATGGTACACCATTAAAAATCACATACTTACCAAAAATAAGCTCCCAAATACAGAAAGCCAAGCGACTTTTTAACGTTGCTATGGCTAAAGTGGACTATAAAGGCAAGTACATTTACTGTTATTGCACCAAAAGTTCACACTTTTCTTTTGTGTTAGATGAAGTGCTTAAAAACGAGGTACATCTCGAAACTTCTTCGGCTTACGATATCCAAATTATCAAAGAGCAATTCAAAAAAAAGAGGCTTAGTAAAGATACATATATTATTTGTAATGGGTATAAACGCAACCTCTACAAACAATACATTACAGAATTAATTAACGAAAATTTTAATCTGATTCCGGTGCTCGATCACCTCGATGAAATCAATTATTACAACAAGCACGTAAAGGTAGATAAATGTCAGTTAGGTATACGAATAAGTACCGAAGAAGAGCCTTCTTTTATGTTCTATTCATCCCGACTTGGTGTTCGCTACAGCGACATCATGAACTTGTATAAAGAGAAGATACAAAGCAATCCAAAGTTCGAACTAAAGCTCCTACATTTCTTCATTAACAATGGCATTAAGGACACTATTTACTATTGGACAGAGTTAAACAAGTGTCTTAGCATTTACCTGGAATTAAAGAAGATATGTCCGACCCTCGATTCTCTTAATATTGGAGGCGGAATGCCAATACGCACATCGCTTGGTTTTGAGTATAGTTACGAATATATGATTGAGGAGATTGTTGCTCAGATAAAGTCGTTTTGCGTTCAAAATG
>JAYTSW010000303.1:0-5552 GCA_043745425.1 Sphingobacteriaceae bacterium
TTACGTTTTCAAAATGAAAACATACAAGATAAATTAGGCGAATGGCGAATGGTGGATTCGGCAGGATTTGTTAACCCATACAGTTCAACTGAAATTAATTTATCGGATGCTTACAAAGCAAAAATTAATTTGAACACTGTGCGTGTAATGGAGTATGTAGAATACAAATACAACAAAACCCTTCGTGATTCATCGGTATTTACATTCACAGGCGGTGTGCGCGGAAATTATTGGACATTAAACAATCAATTTCTTTTTTCACCACGCGTTACATTATCCTTCAAACCTAATTGGAAAAAAGATTTTGTTTTTAAACTATCAGGTGGAGTGTATGACCAACCTCCCTTTTATCGTGAGTTAAGAGGATTAGATGGAACGATTAATAGAAAAATAAAAGCGCAGCAATCCATTCATTGTGTATTAAGCAGCGATTATAATTTCACAGCGTGGAGAAGACCTTTTAAATTTATTATCGCCGCGTATTACAAACAATTAAATAATTTAATTCCATACGAAATTGACAATGTGCGTGTGCGTTATTTTGCAAAGAATAATGCTTCAGGTTATGCAACAGGAATGGATTTTAGAGTAAACGGTGAATTTGTAAAAGGTGTTGAAAGTTGGACTTCATTAGGGTTTTTAAGAACGTATGAATATTCGAAAGACAATATTCATTATGATTATTTTAATAAAGACGGCGAAAAAATTATTAAGGGTTATACATTTGACCAGAAAAAAGCTGACAGTACAAGAATTGACCCGGGTTATATTCCAAGACCAACCGATCAATTAGTAACGTTTAATATGTTCTTCCAAGATTATTTACCAAAATATCCTGCATTAAAAATGAATTTGAATATTATTTTTGGAAGCGGTTTACCTTTTGGTCCACCGAACCATTTGCGATACCAGCAAATTTTCAGAATGCCACCTTACAGAAGAGTGGATATTGGTTTTGCTTATAACATCATAAAAGAAGACAGAGAAATAAAAAAGAAAAATTTCATGAACAATGTAAAATCGATGTGGTTAAATGTGGAAGTACTGAACTTACTCGACGTGAACAACACAGTTTCCTATACCTGGATTAAAGATGTAACTGGTCGCCAATACGCCGTACCAAATTATTTAACAAGACGGCAGCTGAATGTTAAATTACAAATAAGGTTTTAGAAAGATTAAAGACAAAAGTATCAAGATGAAAGTATTAACATTTCTTTTATCTTTAGTCTTCTATCTTTAATCCATAATCTTGCCTTTATCCTTTTTTCGTATTAACTTTATACAATGAAACATTACAGTACTCACGCCATAGATATGTTTACGCGGCATGTATTAAGTGATGCACCGGGTTCCAATTGGTTAATAGAAAATAATTACCGTGAGTTGATTGCTGTTATAGATGCAATACGTGATGATAAATTCGCCTTCAAATTTTTAATTGATGGCAAGCATTTTGAATTAGCTGCTTTTGTAAATGCTATTTGGGAAGATGCAAGTGCCTTCAAATTTTTAATTGATAGAAAAGCATTTGATTGGGCTGCTGCCGCTAATATTATTAATGGAGACGACAAAGCTGAAGCTGCATTAGACCGCGCGGGTAAAAAACATTTTATAATGATGGCACACGCCATACAAAGTGTAGTCAGAGCTGATGGCGATAGAGCTGTTAGTCCGATGGGGGTTATTAAAAGTATGATGAACTTTAAAAAAGCATTTGAGAAAGAACCCGATTATACTTCAGGAAAGAAAGATCCAAAAAAATTAAAGTAAATGAGGATTATAGATACAATTCCCCACCCTTCCATCACCATCAGTATTTTTCAAATGAATGAAAAATTTATTGTGAAATTTGAAGCGGGACCAATGGAACAAGCTTTTAAATTTGAAAACACCGAAGTAAAAGGATTAGAGAATTTAAAAAAGATGATTACTCCTGAATTCATCGAAGAAGTAAGAAAACGTTTTAATGAAATGTTTTTACAGATGAAGAAAGTTAACAGTTACTAGGAAATAGTTACTAGGTTTTAACTATAAGAGCAAAATTCACAGATTCATTAAACCTAAACTTATCGCCATCACCTGTAAATCCTGCTCCTATTCCCTATTAACTATTTCCTATTAACTACTTTCAATAATGCCACAAATCATGTTCCCATTTAAAAATATCATTCTTAATTCTGTCCGATTCCAATAAAGCATCTACTCCTTTAGAATAATCCGTTACAAAACGATCGTACACATTGCTTTCCTTTACGATGTAGCTTCCAAATTCACGACGTGTAAATACATCATCAAAGCTACTGTAATCATTATTGTTTTTTGGATTGAACAATCTGTACTTTGCTAAATATGGTTTTATAGCAGGAAAATAAACCCAAAATAATTCTCTGTAAGCTTCTTTCTCTTCAACGTATTCATAAAAAGCCATGCTCACAATTCGCACTTCCATAGCAGAGCGACCAGAATTTAAATACCAATCTTCCATCATTCGCACTTTGATTACTTTCGAGCAAATGGATGTAGAATCGTAAGCTGTTATTGGAACTTCTTTTTGTTCTCCCTCGGGTGTGTAAATAATTTCATTAGTCTCCACTTTCTCTACCAATTTACTTCTCATTTGACTTAATGATAAAGGGCTGTAAAAACTTTCATCCTGAAACGCAATTATTTCTCCTGTTAAAATATGTTTGCTTATTAATTGAAACAAAGAAATTTTGCAAGGTTGATAGTCGACAGGAAAATATAAAGGCTGATTTATTTTTTCACGAAAATCTAATTCACGCCACACGCGTTTGGTCCACATCAAGTCGGCCTCTCGGTTGTAAGCTTCAGGAACTGGATGTTTATTTACTACTAAAATATTATTGTTTTCCGAACCGCATGGATTAACAGGTGAATTATTGAAAACGCTATTGATGTTTTCCTGCGCGTTCAGAAAAAAAGGACTTAAAATAAATATGAAGGTTTTGAATCGCATTTGAAATTATAATATCAGTTTACAGAAAAGGTTACAAATTAATTTTCATGGCTTTTCATTAAAATACCGTTTGCTTTACAATTTTGGAGCGAAAATAGATGTTAAATTGGAAGATATATTCAAAATATTCCTCCAATGTTAAATCGATTTAGTTACATTTACTTTAAATTAAATATTACTGATGAGAAAATTATTGATTTGTTTACTGACTTTTTTAACTATTAGCACTTTTGCACAAGTAACTGGCGACACTATTGTTGTAAAAACATTTAAATACGGAAGCGCAACACGCGATACTGCCATTCAATTTCCAAGTAACAGTACTACTTACGAAAAAATTATTATGCGCTATAATATGCGCTGCAAAAACGGATTAGTATCAACTGGGTCACAACGTAATTTAGGTTGTGGAGAATGGGATTATTCTTGCAACACTTACATTGTTGATTCTTCAAGAATAGAAACAGAACAATTAACTACACCGAGTCATCTCATCTCTAATTTTACAGGAACTATTTTTCCTTACACTACTCTGCAGCCTTACGATTATTTTAATTATAGTCAAACCTCAGTCACCTTAAACAATATAATTTCAGAAACACAATATTCTGTTTGTACAAGTGCGTCATCAGTTGCTGATTTTGTTACCGGCACGGAATATTCAGGACGATCTCAAATACTTTACACAGCAGCTGAATTAACCGCAGGAGGATTAACTGCCGGAATTATTGATGGTCTGATTCTGGATGAAGCGAATTTCGGCGGCACTGTTAATTTCTTCAGCCTGGGTATTCAACATACCACGCAAACAACACTTACATCGTCTTCAGTTACACTCACCGGCTTCACAAATGTTTATAATTCCACTTACAATTTTGTAAGTGGAAAGAACAGGATACAGTTTCATACTCCGTTCACATGGAATGGAACCGATAATATTCTTATTGAAGGATCATTCACTAATTCAAATCAAACAGGCTCAATTGTTTTTAATGGTATTAACACAACAACGGTTTGCGCATTATATACCTATAACAATTACGCTGTTGATCTGGAAGCTGACGGACACATTAACATTAACTCAGCCTTTTTAAACACGATCAGCAATCAAATTACAGTTTCTTTTTGGGCTTATGGTAACAAGAATATGATGCCAACCAATACTTCTATTCTTTGGGGCTGGGCCACAAATCCTAATGACCGCGCTTTAAATATTCACTTGCCATGGAGTAATAATAATGTTTATTGGGAATGTGGCTTTAGCGGCAGCGGTTATGATAGCCAGAATAAAGTTTCAACTACGACTAATCAAGGCGGACAATGGAATCATTGGGCTTTCACGAAAAATTCAACAACAGGATGGATGCGGATCTATCTGAATGGCGTGTTATGGTCGATCGCAAGCGGTAAAACGAAACCAATCTCTATTATGAATATGATACTTGGAAAGGACGCTTCATTAAACAATAATTACAAAGGAAAAGTGAACGGCCTTACTATTTGGGATAAAGAATTTGTATTGGCTGATGTAAAAGCGATAATGACTACCTCAATTTCATCAATGCATCCTTATTATTCTAATCTGGTTGCTAATTACATGATGGATGAAGGGATGGGATCTACTATCTATGATATAAAAAACGCCGTCTTTTCTAACGGAACAAATATCAAATGGACATTTGACAGGGGAAATAAATTAACACGCATGTTTAAAGAATCTTACTTAAAACCAAGCATAGTTTTTGTTCAAGGCAGTTATTCAATAACCACTAATACGATCATTGTAAAAGATTCAGTTGCACGAAATCCTAATACCATAAAACAATATTCCATCACATCCAACGCTACAGTTACACCTATGACTAATGATGCGGTGGTGTTAGCTTCAACAACAAATACTTTATATAGTGCTGCCCCGCTTAATGTCTACAATGGCGATACGGGCATTTTAACCGGAACGATTGCTGCAACTCCTCAAGGTACAATTACAGTCACAAATCTCAATTATACCAAACGTCACCCACATTATATCGAGTTAATGTCGTTTGTAACACCATACGGTATTGGTTTAGATTTTGGCATGAACGGTAAGGCCTGGTATTTTGATATGAGCGATTACGCTCCTTTATTAAAAGGCAAAAAAAGATTTTTAATGACGCTTGGTGGTGAATGGCAGGAACAAATGGATATAGATTTTTTATTTATTGTAGGAACACCACCACGCACTGTTTTAGAATGTAATCAAATTTGGCAAGGCGGCGCACGTTGGGGAAGTGTTCCAATTTCGCAAATTAATACGGATACAAAATTCACTATTCAAAGTGTTTCAACTAACAGTTTAGCCAATGCATTTAAAATGCGTTCAACAATTACTGGTCATGGAGCTGAAGGAGAATTTGGCGATAATGGTGGTTATATTGATCATCTGTTTAATATTAATGGTGGCGCTAATGAATTTAGCTGGAAAATCACCAAACCATGTTCTGTTAATCCTATAACCGCTCAAGGTGGTACTTGGGTTTATGAAAGACAAGGTTGGTGTCCTGGTGAATATTCCATATTAAAAGAATAT
>JAYTSW010000304.1:0-5551 GCA_043745425.1 Sphingobacteriaceae bacterium
AAGATGGAGGAAGCTGGGAACATGGTTGGAATCGTAGAATTTAATTGATTATACGCAATCAGTAAATCTGTAGCGCATTGTGCACTTGCACCATTCTGGTCATTCATAACACCATTAACATTTCCGAAGCCAGTGCTTGAACCCATATTGGTTCCTACATTACCTGTAACTTGAGAAATGCCAGTGTTGCTTACTGCTCCATTTTTAGAGAAAAGAACAAAATTTGCAGCAGTCCCTAAATTCGGGGCCTGACCAAACCCGGTATTTGATATTGATAACAGCGCTGGGCATATTATAGTAAGTAGTAGTTTTTTCATAATGATATGTTTTAAGTGTGAATTAATTTTCACGATACAAAGTTGGTGCAGGCAAGCCGTTATTATGTTGTATAACTTTAGAAATTAGTTGTATAATTCACACTTACCTATGTAAAAATTGATGATTGAAGGGTTATTTCATCGAATTTAATGGGTAAAACCATTTTTTAAAGCGATTACCAAAATGTCATCTACTTGTTCAATACCTGACTTCCAGTTTTCAATGAATTATCTAAATAGGTGCTTTGTTCCTACTCAGATGTATGTTGAATTTGAACAAGAATTTCCTTGAAATTTTGGCCATTAATGTTTCCCAATTATGCCCATAAATACGGCGGAAAATCATCTCTTGCGAGATTGACGACTATAATAAAAGTTTGTTTATCTGTTCACTATAAAAATAAAAACTGTAGTTTACAACATCTTTAGGTTTAAACAACAGAGAAATTTATGGAAGGACTTAGTAAATTTCTTCTGTTTTTGGTAGTAGAGCGAATTGAATGCGTTTGTAATTAATAGTATCGGTTATTTATTTTCTGTTCTGCTATAAATTTATTTTCCTCAACCTCTATTTTTTCAAATGTAATCTTAGTAAGTTCAGTGTTGTACATTTCTTTGATTTGAAAACACAATATCGTTTTTAGTAAATATTTCCTCAATCGAATAAATAATATTTTCAAATTGCTTATCATTTTTAATAACATAATCAGAAGCCCCATGATGAAAAGATTCCAAAGCAACTTCTATTTCATCACTACTCGTTAGCATTATAACATTCGATATGTTATTCAGCAACTTAATGTTATCAAGTACCTTCAATCCATTATCAGAGCTTTCAGCTTTTCCGTTTAGGTAATAGTCAAGAATAATTATATCAGGGTATATTAAATTAATATTCTGCAAACAATGTTCGTCACTGTTAAATAAATGAATGATGGGTTGATGCCTTGTAAATTTAGTTTCTATTATTGCTTTCAATGCAAGCGTAAAAACTTTATTGTTATCAACAATAAAAATATGGTTTTGATGCTGAAAATTCATGAGGTAGGACACATTAATACAGGGAGTTATTTACTATAGAAGATCAGGATAAAAAACTTTGATAACTGCCGATGTTACGAGTAATAGCCCTATCCAAACAAAAACGGTGACAACCATTCGCTTATATTTTTTTGCTTCTTTGCGGGCCTCCATTACGTTAAACAGATGTGAAAGGGAATAATTTATTTTCCTAAATTTAGTTTCAGATTTAACTACATAATCAACGGCCCCGTGTTTAAATGATTTTAATGCTATTTCAACATTATCATCACTGGTTAGCATGATGACATTTACTTCTGGATTTTCTTTTTTAACCCAATCTAAAACTTTTATGCCATCAGCGGCATCAGTATACTTGCTGTTAAGATGGTAATCAAGAATTATGACGTCGGCCTTTTGTTCTTTAAATTTTTCGAAACAGGTTTCCCCGGTTTCAAATGAAAATATTTTTAAGGGAATATATTTGAATGCCGCTTCAATCTCAGCTTTTAAGGCTAATGTAAATACTTTGTTATCTTCTACAATATATATTATAATAGGATTTTCTTTGCTCATGATTTTAAATTTTAGTTGTTAAAAATTATATTTTAAAGAGTTAATTAAGAGATTCAAATGGTTTGGGCGCTTTATGAAGTAATAGGGCCTTAATGAATTGAGCTATTTTTTTAAAAGCGGAAACATCTTTTTTTATATGCTGACAATTGTATAGCTTCATCGCTTCATCAATAATTTCATTTTTTTCATGCGCGCTAAGGATAATTATGTTGGTTTCAGCCCGCAACACTTTTATCCGTTTTATTATTTCAATCCCGTTATTTGCGTTTTTATATTTAGAATTTAAAAAATAACCCATAATAATCACGTTGGGATCGCTGCTTATTTCAGCTAAACATAATTCGCCAAGACTGAATATTTGAATGTTAACGGGAAAACTAAAATTTAATGTCAGATATTCTTTTAAAGACTTAGCGTAAACCATATTATCCTCAACGATAAAAATGACAGGTACTCTATGCGTTGCCTTTTTAAGAGGATTAATAATCATGTTGTTTGCTTTGTTAAGGTGTAATTAGAAATTAAGCCTCGTTGTAATTATTTTTTTTAGTTTCAATTTCGTTAATCGCCTGGGTGCAAATCAAATTAAGCTGAAGATTTAATTCATTAATCCTTTCAATGCTGTTAGCGCTTGTGCCTAACTCTTCCATCTCTTTTAATATGGGTGTCAATAAAGTAATACCCATTATTGAAACTGATGATTTCATGGTATGTGCTAGGTTTTTAATAATCGGATAATTTATTGCTATTACGGCAGTATTTAATCTTGATAGTTCATCCGGAACTTGTTCAAGAAAAGCATCCATGATGCCACGGATTAAATGATTTTTTGAGCCCATCATTTCGGTAAGATAACGAAGGTCGCAAACAGGAGTGTTCGATTGATTTGGTTCGTTAATATTCATTGTTTAAATAGTATTTGTTAAGTCATGCATTTTTTCAAAAAGTAAATTGGCATTAATTGGTTTCGAGATATAATCATTCATGCCTAAACTCAAACATCTTTCTCTTTCACCGGCCATAGCATGGGCAGTCATTGCAATAATCGGAATGTTGCTTTTTAATTCACCTCTAATAACAGTAGCGGTTTCATATCCATTCATTATCGGCATTTCCATGTCCATAAGTATGATATCAAAATTATTCTCTTTTAATTTCTCTAAACACACACTACCGTTTTCGGCCACTTGCAGTTGTAAATTATACTCGGCGAACAGGCTCAAAATTAATTTCACATTTAATCGATTGTCTTCAACCAGTAATATATTCAGTTTGCTTAGTTTTATCATGTCGTGATTTCCACCACTATTTTCGGGTTCATGTAAAACTTCTATTGATTTTTTGTATGGAATATAAAAGAAAAAAACGGAACCTATTTTAAATTCACTTGTTACAGATAAAACCCCACCTTGTAATTCTACAAGCTGTTTAGCTATGCTTAAACCTAATCCGGTACCGCCGTATTTGCGTGTGATATGAGATTCAGCCTGACGGAATCTTTCAAAAATATGTTCTAGTTTATCGGATGGAATTCCAATTCCTGTATCTTTTACTGTAAATGCAATCATTTTTATTCCGTCGCGCTGGCTAAAACTAAGTTTGGGGTCATCTTTTGAATTGTTATTTTTCATCACACTTGCCAAAACAGTTATCTTTCCTTTTTGCGTAAACTTAATCGCGTTTCCAGCTAGATTTATTATAATTTGAGTTAAACGGGTAGGATCACCAAGAAGACTATCCGGAACATCTGCATCGCATTCAAATACCAATTGCAGATCTTTTTCTTTAGCTTTTCCCATTAACATAACGTTGAGGGATTTAAAAATTTCTTTAACACTAAACGTATGTTCCTCAAAGGTCATGATACCAGCTTCAATTTTTGAAATATCGAGGATGTCGTTGATGATGGTTAAAAGATTTTCGCCGGCAGATTTAATTGTTTTCACAAATTCTTTTTCCTGGTTTCCTAATTGTCTTTTGGAAAGTAAATCTGAAAAACCAATAATAGCATTCATTGGAGTTCTGATTTCATGACTCATATTAGCAAGAAACGCTTCTTTTAGTTTTGTAGATTCTTCGGCGTTTTCTTTAGCTTCACTATAATCTTCCAAAATATTGAGCAAGGCCCTTTGGGTATCCTCCATATTTGTTTTTTCATCGCTATAATCATCAAGGATATTTAATAACGCTCTTTGGCTATCTTCCGAGTGGTATTTTTCTACAGAGTAATCGTCCAATATATTTAATAAAGCCTTTTCAGTATTTTGTAAATCAATTTTCTCGTCAGAGATAAGTTCGTCTTGAATATGTAAAGTTGGTTCGCTCACTTGAGTAATGTGTTATTTTTTTTAATCGTAGAAATTTATTCTGTGTACGGAATAAGTTTAAATTTTGTTTTTTAATTCTTCAATTTCTTTTTTTAGTTCAATCATTTTTAATTCGCGACCAACCGTTAATTTGCGGAAGCGCTCTAGTTCCTCAATTCTCATTAATTCCTTTTCACGACCGGCAATTTCTCTTTCGGCTAATTGCTTTTGCACTGTTACATCACGTGCTACAATTACCACACCTAATACATTTCCACGATCATCTTTATAAACTGAACCATTAAATAGTACATCAGTTAATTTTCCATTTTTGTGGCGTAATGTGAGAGGAGAATCGGCTACTGAACCTTTAGCAAATACTTCCTGATAAACTTCACGCGCTTTTTGTGGCTCTGTAAAATAATCAAAGAAATCTGAACCAATTAATTTTTCACGATCAATGCCTGTAATATTTACAGTCGCTTCGTTCATGTCGGTGATTTTTCCTTCGGTACTAATAGTTACTAATGGATCTAAACTTGCTTCAATTAAACTCAATGAATATTTTGATAATAATTTTTGTGCTGTTACATCACGTGCAACAATTACCACACCTAATACATTTCCGCGATCATCTTTATAAACTGAACCGTTGAATAATACATCGGTTAGCTTGCCGTCTTTATGACGAAGTGTTAATGGCGAATCGGCTACTGAACCTTTAGCAAATACTTCTTGATAAACTTCACGCGCTTTTTGTGGCTCTGTGAAATAATCAAAGAAATCTGAACCAATTAATTTTTCGCGATCAATGCCTGTAATATTTACAGTCGCTTCGTTCATGTCGGTAATTTTTCCTTCAGTGCTAATTGTAACTAAAGGATCTAAACTTGCTTCAATTAAACTACGTGCGTATTCCGAAGATTGTTTTTGTGCGGCCGAATTATTCTGGGCTAGCATATCGTTTGTGGTTGTCATCGGATTAAGTTTTTGAGAGTTTCTATTTATACAAAGTTGAAGAATTAAAGCGTTTAGTGTATTACGAAATTTTCAAAATATCTTGCATTATTCACACCTGCTTATTCTGTTTTAAGCATAAAAAAGAGCGCCATCGGAAATGGCGCTCTTTAATAATTTTGGTTTTGTGTTATTTAACTATGGTGTTTCCAGCCATTGTAACAGCACCTATTCGAGTTAATGCTCTGCCATCCAATGTTGCAGCTGTATTAAAAGAAATAGACTGCATTACTAAGAAATTTCCTTTAAGAACAGAAGTTGTTCCAAATGTTGCAGAACTTCCAACTTGCCAATAAATATTTGAGGCTTGTGCTC
>JAYTSW010000305.1:0-1523 GCA_043745425.1 Sphingobacteriaceae bacterium
TTGGTAATACACCTGAAGTAGCAAAAATGAATGCTGCAATTGTGATGAATGTAGAAACAGAATTAGCAAAAGCATCTCAAAATGCCACTGAACAAAGAGATGTAGAAAAACAATACAACGCCTTTACTAAAGCCGAATTAGTTAAATTAACACCAAACGTTAACTGGGATTTATATTATTTAACTATCGGCATTAAAACACCTGAAAAAGTAGTATTAAATAATGTTAAGTATTACGAAGGATTAAACACCATCATTAATTCGACTTCTTTAGCTGATTGGAAAATATTTTTAAAATGGAAATTAATTGCAGAAGCTGCTCCTTATTTATCCAACAAATTCATCGCAGAGAGTTTTAAATTTAACGGTACTGTATTGGCAGGAAAAAAAACAATGAAGCCTCGTTATAAACGTGTACAGGGCGCATTAGACGAAGCATTGGGAGAGGCTTTAGGGAAATTTTACGTGGATAAATATTTCAATGGCGATTCTAAGAAAAAAGTAAATATCATGGTAGATAATTTAGTAGCATCTTACCGTGAACGTTTAAACTCTCGTGATTGGATGAGTGCTGAAACAAAAGTTGAAGGTCAAAAAAAATTAGATAAGTTAATTCGTAAATTAGGATTCCCTGACACTTGGATTAATTATACCGCTTTAGCTGTAGGTAAAGAATCGTATTGGAAAAATGTTTGCGCTGGTCGTAAATTCCAATATGGACGTATGATTGCAAAAATTGGTAAGCCAGTTGACAGGATGGAATGGGGAATGACGCCTCCAACAGTAAATGCGTATTATAATCCTACGTCAAATGAAATTGCATTCCCTGCAGGAATTATGCAAGTACCATTTTTTGACCCTAATGCGGATGACGCCTTTAATTATGGGGTAATGGGTGCTATTATTGGCCATGAATTAACACATGGCTTTGATGATCAAGGTGCGCAGTTTGATGCGGATGGAAATTTAAAAATGTGGTGGTCAAAAACAGATTACGAAAATTTTAAAGCAAAAACGAAATTAATCATCGAACAATTTAATGGCTATGTAGCTATTGATACCTTACATGTAAATGGAGAGTTAACACAAGGGGAAAACATTGCCGATTTAGGTGGACTAACCATGTCTTACTACGCATATAAAAAATCATTGAATGGCGCTAAATCACCAATAATGGCTGGTTTTACAGGCGAACAACGTTTCTTTATTGCATGGGCACAAGGTTGGAAAACATTGATACGTGATGCGTCTTTGAAACAACAAATAGCTACAAACCCGCATTCGCCAGGTAATTTCAGGGCAATTGCGCCATTAAGTAATATGACAGAATTTTATGAAGCCTTTGGTGTAAAAGAAGGAGATGGCATGTATAGACCAGCTGACAAGCGTGTAAACATTTGGTAGAATTAATTTTTGAAAAAAAAAGAAGCCTGATTAAAATTTAATCAGGCTTCTTTTTTTAATAACTGTACATTACTGTCCAACTACCGACCAAGCTAAATCGCTGAAAAGTTAATATTTATT
>JAYTSW010000306.1:0-5546 GCA_043745425.1 Sphingobacteriaceae bacterium
CCTTATTTTATTGGAACATATTCAGGAACAGTTATAACGGTTGGCAGTACTACCCTAAGTAATTCGGTTCCTGGCCCAAGTACAGATGTTATGGTAGCAAAATACAATACTTCAGGCACCTTTCAGTGGGCAACAAAAGCCGGCGGTTCAGGTAACGAAAACGGAAGTGGAATTGTAGCTGACCCATTGGGTAATGTTTATGCGGTAGGTTCTATTGGAGGCAATTCAGCTTTTGGAACTACTACACTAAGCACTTTAGGAGGCGCAGATTTATTTGTAGGAAAAATCGGGTGTTTAACAACACAAGTCAGCGGACCATCTTCTGTTTGTCAGGGTTCTTCAATAACATTAACGGGTAGTGGTGCTACAACGTATAGTTGGAGTACAGGGGCAACAACAACATCCATTTCAATTTCTCCAACAGTTAGTGGTGTTTATACAGTAACAGGCACATCAGGTTCTTGTGTTGGAACTCCTGCTACTTTTAGTGTTACTTTTTTACCTGCAGCATTAAATGCTGGCTCTAACCTAAATTTATTGTGTAAACAAAAAGCGGTGATAAACGCAGTGTGTAATCCAGCTTCACCAACAGCAGTAGTTTGGAGTCCGGCCACCAGTTTAAGTAGTGCTTCCGTTTTAAATCCAACTGCAACTGCAAATGGAAATACCACTTATTCGGTTAACGTAACCTTAAATAACGGTTGTGTAAAATCAGGAACTGTAAACGTTTCTACTTATGCTCAAACTCCAAATATTTGTCAGGTAACTGTAGATAGCTTAGGATTTAATAACGAAATCTATTGGGAAAAGACTTTATATCCGCAAGCCGATAGTTTTATCGTGTATCGTGAAGTAAGTTTAAATACTTATAAAAGAATTGCTGGATTAAAATACTCAATGTTTAGTATGTATGTTGATACCAACAGAAGTATTGGCCCTGCTAATGGAAATCCAAACTTAACGTATTACAAGTATAAATTACAAATAAAAGATTCTTGTGGTAATGTTAGTCCAATGAGTTTATGGCACGAAACTATTTTTATTCAGGATCAGTTAAATGGTAATTTCAATTGGAACAGTTATGCAATTGAATTGAGTTCTTCTCCGGTTTCAAATTATAATTTAAAAAGAAGAGATTTAGCAACAGGAACTGAAACTTTAGTGGTTAGTACTGTTGGAACTCTAGCAACAGATCCATTATACAATAGTTTCTGGCCTTTAAACGTAAGATGGTTTGTGGATGCAATTGGTTTTAACTGCGTGCCTAGTTTTATGAGTCCGCCTAAAAATAATAATCAGATTTTACTGACAAAAACAAAAACAAAAAGTAATCAATCGAATGATAAAATTGCGACTGGAATTTCGAATTTAAATTATTCTTCAATCATTAAAGTGTATCCAAATCCGGCGCAAGGATTTATTAATATTGATTTAAACGGTTTAGACAAAACTGAAACTACTATTGAAATTAAAAACATGTTAGGACAATTGGTTTACCAAACTAAATCTCTTAATCAATATTTAAATATTAATACGAGTTCAATTTCGGGTGGTGTTTATATGATAAATATTATTCAAAACAATAAAACTATTGCCACTAAAAAGGTTGTAGTAGAAAATAACTAATTAGTTACAAAGTAGGTTGTATTCTATTTAGTTAATTAAAGTCCCACGGTTTTTATTTGAGTAGAGCCCAAATAATTAATTGTGGGATTTTTGTTTTATATAATAAACTAAATATCAATTAATTGTACAGCTCGTTTGATCGACTAAACAATTCCTTAATCGTTCATTTAATTTCAGTTTTCTTAAGGATCTATTTTGTAATTTTAGGCAACAAAAAATTAAATGATGAAATTTTTACAATCCAAATTCACAAAAACTTTTTTTATAATAATTAGTTTATTTTATTTTTCTAACCCAGCTTATTCACAAATATGGCAATGGGCAAGATCAGGAGGAGGTAATGCCAATGATTTTGGTCGTGTGTCTTGCGTTGACGCTACAGGCAACGTTTACATTGGAGGAACCTTTGATAGCCCTTCTTTTGTTTTAGGTTCAACCTTTATTAATGCAGGTGGTACGGATGTTTTTATAGCGAAATATAATTCAAGTGGAACTTTACTTTGGTCAAGAGCATTTGGAGGTACGGCTAATGAAACTATTGGTGCAATGTGTACTGATCCAACTGGTAATTTATATATCTGCGGAAATTTTAATAGTCCTAGTGTAAACATTGGAACGGTTACCGCAATTACAAATATTGGAAGTACAGATATATTTGTTGCAGAGTTTAATTCTTTGGGAAGTGCATTTTGGGCTAGAAGAGATGGAGGCGCAGGTGCAGATGACGCAGGAGGAATTGCGTATACAGGAAGTTTAGTTGTGGCAGGTAATTTTGATGGTGCTACTGCCTTAATAGGAGTAACAAGTCTGACGAATGCCGGGTCTGGTACATCGGATATCTTTGTTGCTAAATATACACCGTCAAATGGTAATCCAATATCAGCAATAAGAGCGGGAGGAGTTAGTACTGAAATGGTAACTGATCTTACTGTTGATCCTTCAAATAATGTTTATCTATCAGGTTATTTTTATGGAACACCTTCTTTTGGTGCAGTAACTTTAACAAGCGCAGGAGGAACAGACGCTTTCGCTCTTAAGCTAAGTGCAACTAATGTTTGGACGTGGGGCAGAAGCGGTGGAGGAACTAATAATGATTATGGAAATGGTATAAGTGTAAGTTCAGGATCTAATGTGAGCTTAACGGGATCTTTTTCATCCACCACATTTACATTAAGTACAATTACTTTAACTAATCAAGCCTTTGCTCTTGGTATTGACAACGGCTTTATTTCGCAATATAATTCTACCGGTTCTATTTTGTGGGGTAATATTATTGCTGCATCAAGTGTTGCACAGGGTAATGATGTTGAAAATGATGTGGGCGGTTTTACTTATGTATCGGCGAGGTATAGTTCTTTTTCAGGAATAACAGCTAATGCTCACATTTATAAGTACAATACAGTTGGAACTTTAATGTGGACAGCTTTGGCCAGTCCTTTGGGTTCAGGAATTTGCAGCGCAAACCATATTTCCATTGATGCCAATAGTAATATTTATACGACCGGTCAAATTCCGGCTAATGGAATAAATTTCGCGAGTGCTACTACCACAATTGCCAGCGCCGGATTATATGATGTTTTTCTAGCAAAGATTTCTTGTATCTCACCTTCTATTACAGGTGTTAGTACTGTTTGTCCGGGCGCAACGACTGTTTTAACAGTGAGTGGTGCGACAACATATACTTGGAATACAGGAGCCACAACAACTACAATTGCTATTACTCCAACCGCATCAACAACTTATTCTGCTGTAGGTAACTCATCAACTTGTGGTAATGCGAACAGTAATACTTTTTCAGTAACACTTTTAACTGCCAGCATTAATGCAGGTCCGGATTACACTTTATCTTGCAAGCAAACACAAACTATTTCTGCCACTACAAATCCTGTATCGCCAACGAGTGTTGCCTGGACTCCTACAATCAATCTAAGTAGTTCAACTACATTAACAACAACGGTCACTGGAGGCGTACCCGTAACTCAATACACTGTAGTTGCTACTTTAACCAATAATTGCATTGTTAAGGATTATATTACCGTTACAACCGATATTCCAGTGCCCGATATTTGTCAGGTTACAGTAGATAGTTTAGGACTTAACAACGAGATCTATTGGGAAAAATCATTATATCCTAAGGCCGATAGTTTTATCGTTTATCGTGAAGTTACAACAAATGTTTATAAGCGAATTGCAGGATTAAAGTATTCAATGTTCAGTATGTATGTAGACACAAACAGAAGCATTGGTCCAGCTAATGGAAATCCTAACCTTACTTATTACAAATATAAATTACAAATAAAGGATTCTTGCGGTAACGCGAGCGCAATGAGTTTATGGCATGAAACTATTTTTATTCAGGATCAGCTAAACGGAAATTTTAATTGGAATATGTATGCGATTGAATCAACAACTAGTACACCTGTTTCAATTTATAACCTGAAAAGAAGAGATGTTGCTACCGGAACTGAAACTTTGGTTACAAGTACAACTGGTGGATTAGCAAATGATCCATCTTATAATTCATTTTGGCCGTTAAATGTAAGATGGTTTGTTGACGCGGTTGGTTTTAATTGTAATCCAACAGCTAAATTAAACCCCAACTCAATTGCATTAGTAAAAACCAAAACCAAGAGTAACCAATCCAATGATAAATTAGTTTTAGGGGTACAAGCTGTAAATCTTAATAACTTAATTCGTGTTTATCCGAATCCTACTGCTGATGTTTTGAATTTAGATTTGAATGCTATACCAAAACAAGAAACAAATATTGAACTGTATAATACACTTGGTCAGTTGGTGTATAAAACAGAAGCTTTAAACCAATATTTAGTAATTAACACTTCTGAATTTACTGGTGGAATTTATAGCTTAAGTATAAAGCAAAACAATAAAACTATAGCTATTAAAAAGGTGGTTATTAACAAATAAACCTACTTTTTTTCTCAATTTAAGGCCTCATTTTATATGGGGCTTTTTTTGTAAATTCGGGTCTTGCTTAAAAGATTAAAATACTTAGTGTTCATTATTGTGTTATTTCAAACACAATTATTCTCTCAAAAGGGAGAGTACTTTATCCATAATTATTTACCTAAAGATTATAACGCAGGCCCAAATATTAATGGTGTAGCGCAGGATAAAGATGGTCGTATTTTTATGGTTGGTGGAAGCGGTGTACTCACTTATGATGGTTTAAACTGGCATACCATAACTCTTCCACAACAAATTACTGCTTATAGTATTATTAGCGATGCCGATGGAACTATTTATGTTGGCGCAGAAGACGGTGAATTTTTCTTGATTGAAAAAAATAAAAGAGGTCGTTATATCCCAACCGCTTTAAAAGCTAATTTAAAAGCAACTGATCAGTCACATGAACCCATAAAACAAATTATTAGTCATAATAATAATTTATACTTCTTATCGGCTGATAAATTAATTGAGAAAAAAGGAAATTCGTATAAAGCCTACTCGCCGCAAAATGCTTTTAATATCCGAGCGCTACCAATTGGCAAACATTTATTTATAACTGATCTCGATTATAACTTAATGGTTTTGGATAACGGCGTTCTTCAATATGTAGCTAATACAGAAGAGTTGATTTCAAAAAAAGCATTCTTCTCTTATAAAATTAATGCAAACACTTTTGCTGTTGGTTACCGTGGTGATGGTATGTATAAAGTAACTTATGATTCGATTACACCACTAAAAACAAAATTCGAAAAATGGCCATGTGCCATTAATGAAGAATTAATTGAATCTGAATTTAATAATGGTTGTCAGTTACAAGACGGAAACTTCATTATCACCACTAATAAAAAAGGTGCCTTCCTCATTAATAAAAATTTAGAAATAGTAAAACGCTTTAACTCTAAAAGCGGAATTTACGAGGATAATGTAAAATCAGGATTTCAAGATGCGAA
>JAYTSW010000307.1:0-5520 GCA_043745425.1 Sphingobacteriaceae bacterium
TTTGTAGGCAATTGAAAGTTTATGGATAAAATCAGCTTTTGACTGCCCTCCAATAGATTCTTCTACATTTGCTCCTATTGAAGTTCCACTCCTCAATAATTGCTTTGATAAAACATACTCCTTCTTTTCTGATTGCAAATATTTATACGCATTTACAATTCTAATTGAAAAAGCAAAACTTTTTTCTTGTATAATGTTATTTTGCTTCATTTCGTAATTATTAATTTTTAATTGCCTTGCGTAATTCGTAATTATTAATTTGTAATTGTTTTTACACCCCAAACCTCATTAATTTTATTTTTTATTTTTTGCTCAAATAAGGCAATTAGTTTTTTGTTACCGTTTACCAAGGCTTGTTCTTCTTCAATGCGTTGAACGATTTCGGCTTGTTCTGAAAGTGATGGAATTGGAATTTTAATTTCATTCAAAATTCCAAAACTAATTGCTGGCATTGCAACACCTTGCGTATTTTTAAAAATTATATCTTGTACTAAAGATGAATTAAGGATGAAAAATAAATATCGTTTAGTTAATTGCTCTGTTGTTGGAATAATTTTAAAAAGATTATTTGCTAAAACACCATCCAATCCTGTGCACACAAAACCAGTAGAAGCACCATATCTAACCATTGAAATGTCCTCCGTTTTAATTATATTATTTTCATTTGGAGTATCTACAAATCTTGACTCTTGTTCACCTTGAGTAAAGTCAATTATCCTTATAAATCTTGTTTGACCTATTTTTTGAATTGGTGATTGCAAGTTTACATCAACTTGAATTCCTTGAGAAAATTTACAAACTTCTCCTAACTCCACCATTTCCCAATCAGGATTAATACTAATACTCGGTTTGTAATTATTTACTACTTGCTTTGCGCCATCTATTATTTTTTGGTAGCCTTCTATTTCGGTTACTATTTGTTGTTGGATTTCGAGAGGGGGAAGGGGAATTTCGATTTCACTAAAACTTGCTTTTGAAATCTCTTTGAATGTGCTGCCTGACGACATTTCATTCATCTCCTCAACTTTTTCAGTAAGTACAAATGCTATGTATTCTGGAATTGCTTTACTGAAATCTTGAATTACAATATTTTTAAATCCTTGATTTGTGGCTACTGGAATTTTATTTATCGCAATTCTTCCAATTGTTGCTCTTGATGAAACTAATATAGAATTTGAAGGCAACATTTTTGCCGAAGACTTTGCTAAACCTAGCTCAGTTATTTTTCTTTCGGTGTCAGTAATTGTTGTAATAAAATCGGTTGCTGGTAAATCTTTTAAAGTTGCCCAATGAATGTTTCCATTCCAATATTCAGCAATTTCAGAACTTGGAGTTCCTCCGCTTTCAATTTTAAAATATTTCACATCACCTAATTTTACTATTTCAAATTCCGTTTGAGATTTTACGGTTTCAAAATATCGTTCAGCACTTAATACAACATCTTTATTTGCTAAAACTGTTTCCTTTTCTACCAAAGTTGCCATTGTCTGAATTAGGATTTCTTTGATTTCAGGATTATAGGATTTTACTTTTTCAATAATTCTGTCAAACATTTTTTCTTTCATCCTTTCATCCTCAAATCCTACAAATCCTAATTCTGACTTATAAGCTTCCAACGTTTTTAATGCCAAAGGCAAATCATTTTTATCAATCTCTCTGCGTTGTGCTCCTAAATCAAAACCATCGTTTTCTATTTTTAAAAACAAAATGTGTTTGCTTTTTTTCGCCAGTTTTTTATCTAAAATTAATACCGATGTTTTTACACCACTATACGGTTGAAACACGCCGGCGGGCAAACTAATTACTGCCAACAAACTATCTTGCACCAACATTTTCCGTAATTGTTTGTAAGCCGTTTGGCTGGTGGCAACAATGCCGTTTGGTACTACAATTCCTGCTCGTCCATTTTTATTTAAATGTTCGGCAATGTAATCGGTAAATAATACTTCGGCTTTATTAGCTTGTACTCCAAACTTTTTGTGTGGGCGTATGCCACCTTTCGGTGTCATAAATGGCGGGTTTGCCAAAATAACATCAAAAGTTTCTTGCCACCGGTCTTCGCTGCTTAGTGTATCGTACTCATGTATTAATGGCGTTGCAAAGCCGTGTAAATACATATTAGCCAAACTCAAGCGTACCATATCGGGGCTTATGTCATAACCGACGAAATTTGCTGCAAGTTTTTTTCTATCATCAGGCTTTAGTTTATCGCCAAGTCGTTTATCGGTATTTTGGTTTAGTATGTGTTTGTATGCGCTGAGTAAAAATCCTGCTGTGCCACAAGCAGGGTCTAATACTGTTTCATTTTTTTGCGGGTTTACGCAAGCGGTTACAAAATCAATAATATGGCGGGGTGTTCTAAACTGCCCTGCATCGCCTTGTGAGCCCATTACACTTAACAAGTATTCAAACGCATCGCCTAACTTTTCGCTATGGCTGTATTCAAATTCGTTAATATATTTTAAAAATAATTTTAATGTGCTTGGGTCACGGTAGGGCAAATAAGCATTCTTAAAAATATTACGGAACAGTTCGGGTATGTTAGGGTTGGTATTTAATTTTTCTAACGCATCGCTATACAACGCTAACATATCTGCACCACTCAACGAAGGGTCGAATAATTTTCTCCATCCGTATTTTGCATATTCGCCGGTAAAAAATTTTGCTTTGCCTTTAAATTTTTCAACAGCTTCTTTATCCATGTCGTCCATGAACTTATATATCAATGCCAATGTAATTTGCTCAATCTGACTTTTAGGGTCGGGCACTTTACCAACTAACACATCACGGCAATCGTCAATATTTTTTTTGGTTGTTGCGTCTAACATTGTCTGAATTAGGATTTTTAGGATTAATTGATTTTAAGATTTTTATTTTAGGCGATTTTAAATAGTTGATTTTGGATTTTGCTTTATATAATCCTTGTTTTCGGGATGGTTTACGTTGTACACTCTTTTGAAAGTTAAACTTTTAGAACCGAAATTTATCAATAGTCCAATTGGCATATTATAAGCTTGGCAGTAATTCATGGCTTGTGCTAAGTGCACATCTTCTAAATTAATAACTGCTTTTAGTTCCACCATTATGTTTTCCTCGACAAAAAAATCAACTCTTCTCGTTCCAATATCTTCTCCTTCGTAATAGATGGTCATTTCCATTTCTCTCTGATATAATATTCCTTGCTTTTGAAATTCAATGGCTAATGCTCTTTGATAAATAACTTCCTGAAATCCATTTCCTAAAGTGGAATGAACTTTCATTGCACATCCAATTATTTTATGAGTTAATTCTTCGTGTTTCATTTTTATTATTTTATCCTATCATCTTTAAATCCCATGAATCCTAATTCAGACATTTTTATTTATTTCTTTCTTAATAAAATCTTGTAGTTGTTGTGTGCTTGGTAATTCGAGTATGTATTTACTTACAAATAAATCTTGGTCGGAGTCGGCAACTGCATATTCAACCAATTCTTTATTGTTTTCGGTTACTAATAATAAAGCTACTGGAGGATTATCATCGGGTAGCATTATATTTTTTTTATAATAGTTAATGTAGGTTTTTAGTTGACCGATGTTTTCGTGCTCAACTTCTTTCATTTTTAAATCAATAAGCACATGGCATTTTAAAATACGGTGGTAAAACACTAAATCAATGTGGTAATATTTACCGCCAATGGTAATACGTTTTTGTTTTGCTTCAAAACAAAAACCGTGTCCAAGCTCTAATAAAAATTCTTCGAGGTGGTCTATTAATGCTTGTTCTAAATCAGATTCATACACTACATCTTTTGCTTTTAATCCTAAGAACTCAAATGTAAAAGGTGATTTAATGATGTCGGTTGGTATTAATGCTACCGATTTTTCCTGTACAATTCTGCTTAACTTTTCGGGGTTATTACTCATTCCGCTACGCTCGAAATACAGGGAGTTTATTTGTCGTTTAAGTTCTTCTACTTTCCAGTTGCCTTTTATACATTCTATTTCATAAAAAGCACGTTTTAGTGGGTCTTCAATAGGGAAAAGCTGAACTAAATGCGTGAAAGAAAGCCTGTCAATTATCCTATCAGGAGGCACTTGTAGGTCGGTTGGAAGTATATTTTTGAATTGGTCAGTCGGTAACTGACTAATTGTAATTATTTGATTTTTAATGTTTTGGGATTCGTCAGTTACCGACTGACGAATTAGACTATTGTCAAAAGTGAATTGTTTCAATTGGTCAGACAGCGTCTGACTTATTTGAGGATATATATTGTAGAACTGTCGATTAAGCTTAAGGTTAGTTTGAGAAAGCCCCTTTACATTAACGGACTTTGCTAATTCGGAGAGTAAATTATCGCCATATTTAGCACGGTCTTCGCCTTTTTGCTCAAATTCTACAATATAAAAACCAACTAACCAATTACGAATAGTGAGGTGCTTATTTACAGATTTTAACGCACTTTGCTGAAGTGTGTTGTGCGTTTGCTGAATGGTATTTACTAATAACTCAAAGTTCATATTGGTATTTATGAAATAAATTTATTTAATGGCACATAGGTTTTAACATACATTGGTAAAAAGCTTTTCATCTCATCATCTACTCGGCTAAAATCATCAACTGTAAAAGTAGGATTATGATATAACTCGGTAAATTCTTGTTGGTCTATTATTTGGCGCACCTGCGGGTCGGTAATATATGCGTAAAAGAAATAGCGTAAGGCTTGTATATCGTTTACACTATCTGTTTTCATAGTGCTAATAAATTTATCAAACTCATCGCTTAATAAATCATCTTTCCCTTTTATTTTATTTCCATAATAAATAAGTTCGAGCAATTCTCGCCAACCAATTTTACGGTCAATCTTTAATGACTTTCGTAATTTTTCTAAATCAAAATATTCATCGGGCTTGGTGTCGTACTTTTCTTTTGCAATAGCAGTAGCAATTTCAACATCACCAGCTTCCATCAATTGTTTAATCTCATCATCAGTTTTTACTTTCTCTTCAAACTGTTGAAAAAACATACGGTCAACTTTCATTCCTTCAAAATTAACTTGCTCTTCTCTAAAGGAAGTTAAATGGTCATTTTCTGAATATTCGTAACCACTTCGTTTTGGTTTTAAAGTATCATCAAACGCAGGAACGTCATCACCCTTATCAATATTTATAGGCAGTTTTAATACTTGGTCGTACTGATATTTTTCTTCGAAGTATTCGCAGGTTGCAAAGAAGTCAAATAATTTGAATCCTTTTTTATCTACCGAAATAATTTCTACTTCGTTTAATTCGTTGGTGTGTTTATATTCAAATTTATGAATACGAGTACCACGCCCTTTAATCTGAATAAATTCGGTGGGCGAAAAAATAGGGCGCATTAAGCCAAGATTTAAAATGTTAGGACAATCCCAACCAGTCGTCATCATACCAACGGTAACACAAATACGAGTCTTGCTTGTTTTATAATCTTCTAACCATTTGCTGTTGCCATTTAGTTTGTCGTTACTAAAATCAATAGTCATTTGCTGACTGTTTGATACGT
>JAYTSW010000308.1:0-5516 GCA_043745425.1 Sphingobacteriaceae bacterium
ATTAATATTGAATCCCTTTGGGGTTTTTGAGCCCACTCTTTGTTCGCCTAAGTCCGAAGTACTTAAATATAAATAAAAGGAATAGTAGCTTACCAAAACCAAGTCTGAAGGGCTTGAATATGAAAAAAGCGTAAATTTATCCCCAACACAAAAACATCCATAATTATGAAAGCAAAATTCGCAAAAGAATCTTTAACAATAACAACCGAACACGTTTTGCCAAATGATACAAATCATGTTGGTGGTTTGTTTGGCGGACGTTTAATGCAATGGATGGATACCACCGCTGCAATATCAGCACACCGTCATTGTAAACGTGTTGTTGTAACAGCAGCTGTAAATAATATTTCGTTCGAGCATCAAATAAAAGCTGGCAGTATTGTTACACTTGAAGCTAAAGTAAGTCGTGCTTTTAATAGCAGTATGGAAATATTTATTGTAGTTACTGTTGAAGATTCAGTTACGGGAGCTGTTATGAAATGTAACGAAGCTATGTTTACATTCGTAGCTATCGATCAAAATGGTTCGCCTTTACCGGTGCCTGAATTAATACCTGAAACTGAAGATGAGAAAAAACGATTTGAAGGTGCATTGCGTCGCCGTCAGTTATCATTAGTATTAGCAGGAAGAATGAAACCGGATGATGCTACTGAATTGAAGGCGTTGTTTGTTAAGGGTTGATTTATTCCTTAATAGTTAGTTGCGAAGTAGGAAGTTTTTTACGAATTGAAGGCTTCCCGTCTTTAGTCAATTCAACAATTGCGTTTTCCATGTATATTTTACAATTTTTATTTAGGTCTCCGCCACCCAGTTGCGTTTCGCTTGTCCGTGTCCGCTGATAATTTTCGCCATGAAATTCGTCTATTTTTTCTTACATTTGTAATATGAAAGCAATGGTAATAACACCCAGAAGTCAAACCGAATTTAAGTTTATAAATGACTTATTAAAAAAACTTGGAATTACGTCTGCAACAATGACCGAGGAAGAATTAGAAGATGTTGGTTTATCAAAAATGCTTAAAGGCGTTGATAAAACTAAAAAAGTTAGCAGAGACAGTATTATGCATAAACTTAAAGCATAATGCAGGTTGAGTTTTTAAGTAAATTCTCAAAGGATATCGACGGGATTAGTCAGAAATCCGTTAAGGCAAACTTGTCCAAGTTAATTCGTACACTTGAATTAGAGGAAAACCTGAATAATATACCGAATTTAAAAAAACTTTCGGGACACAAGTCCGCATACCGAGTTCGGATAGGGGATTATAGAGTAGGCTTTTTCTACGAAAGCCATAAAGTCATTTTAGCAAGAATTGTCCACCGGAAAGATATTTATAAAGTATTTCCTTAATTCTGTCAGAACACAAAACACTTTACAAAACGAATGATTTAATTTATTGTCCCAACTACCGCAATCTCATGCATGCATTTAAAATGGCCTTTCGGGCATTTGCTGTAACCGAGTTTAGAGCAGGGACGGCACTTGAGGTTTTTTACTTCTAAAATTTTACTGCCTTCAGCAGGTTTGTATGGATACATTCCGAATTGTGGAATTGTATTTCCCCATAAAGAAAATATTTTTTTCCCGAAAGCAGAGGCGATGTGCATCAGGCCGGTGTCGGAAGTAATTATGAATGTTGAATGTTGAATGATGAATGCGGATTGGTTCAATGTGAACTTGCCACAAGTATTAAAAGTGTTTTTGGTTTTTGAAATGACTTGTTCTGCAATTGCAGAATCCTCTTTTCCGCCCAATAGAACTATTGGAAGTTTAGAGTTATTGCAGATTTCAATTAGTTTATTTAGTGGAATTTTTTTTGTGTAATAAGAACCACCCACAACCAAAGAAACAAATCCGTTTTTTAAAATTGGATTTATGGAGACAATATCAACAGCATCTTTTTCTGAAATAAAATAATCTAAACCTTTTCCGTCATCTTTCACTCCAAGTGATGCGGCAGCTTCTAAATAGCGTTGTACAATGTGAACATCAGGCAAAGCGGTTTTACTTTTTAAATTTACTGCCAGCCATTTTTTAATATTCAGTTTTTTAAAAGTCGAACTTTTTTTACCGAGTGCTAATTTTAAACGCGTACTGCGTAAATTATTATGAAGGTCAATAACAAAATCGTAATTCTCTTTTTTTAGTTGAGGTAAAGCTTCTGTAAAATAGTTTTCAAACGTAATTAATTTATCTATGTTAGGATTATGTTCTAAAGTACTTTTAAAAATTGCTTTGGTTACAAAATGAAGTTCAGCATTTTTTAATTGCTGTTTGCAGCAACGAATGACAGGCGTAGTTAATACCACATCACCAATAGAACTAAAACGGATAATAAGAATTTTCACTTAACACAAAGGTACGAAAAGCTATTCAATAATGATTTTTTGAGTTTCTGTCATCTCTTTATTGGAAATGCGTAAGTAATAAATGCCTTTTGCCATATCGGAAACATTTATTTTTTTGGACTCTCTTCCATTTTGACTTTCAAACAAAATTGTTTTCACCTGTTGTCCTAATACATTATAAATTTCAATGGTCGTTTTTTCTAATGAAGGAGTAGTTGAAACAAACAATTCTCCATTTGTTACAGGGTTTGGAAACACATCTGCTGTATTCTCATAATCTGACCTCATTATAGATGTTGAGACTAGTGTGTTTATTTGCCCGCCCTTATAAATTGTAGTACCCATGGTAGTTGAACTAACCGTAAGAAGAGGAAATTTACTCAGTGCGGAATAAAAACGGTTTTCAATCGAAGGAAAAGAAGGGTAGAGTATCGTAATTTTTAAAATATTCGAGTAGGTTCCGCTTGGTAACTGTAAAGTTCCTGTTCCGTCACCGGTTGTAATAATGGTTCCGGTATAGGTTCCAGTCCAAGAAGTATACGAATAAGTGTCGGTGCTTGATGAGCCATACGTAAAGGGGAGCGAATAAAATATTGCGGGATCACTATAAACCTGACAATTGCTTGCTGTTGGTTGCGCAAAGCCTAAATATTCCACTTTTAAAGACGTGTTGTTGTAAACATCATCATATCCACCTACCCCGATTCGCCTTGCTAAGGTTCCAGTTGGATACAAACTGTTATTGATTACTGAAGACATAGGTACATACGTGTAACTAAAAGGTGTGTTGGTTCCGGTTGATATGCTTGTATAATTCCACGTTTGCGAAGCGCCTGAACTCCCAAGGAGTAGCCCAGTCGTATCAAGTCCAATCCGGCTATCAATATCTCCTATTATAGGATTAAAAGCTGCGGTTAGTGTATGTTGTGCCCTATTTTGTAAAAATAAAACAGCAAAAAATAAAATGTAAATTTTTTTCATAGGATGAAGTTTAAAAATTACTCTTACAAATGAACTAAAGTAAATTTACAATATTCTCTTGCCTTTAAAATAGGCTCTTTACTACTGGTTGCTTTTTCCTGATAAGTGGTGCAATTATTCAATAATTATTTTTCGGGTTTCGGCAATCTCTTTGCCCGAAATTCGCAGATAATAAATGCCTTTTGGCAGATTGGATACATTTATTTTTTTTGGTTCGTTCGCACTTATGTTTTCAAATGAAATTGTTTTTAGTTGTTGTCCTAATACATTATAAATTTCAATGGTCGTTTTTTCTAATGAAATAATATTTGAAACAAACAATTCTCCATTTGTTACAGGGTTTGGAAACACACTGAAATTCCGTGTATTTTGTTTGCTATTAATGCCAGTTGCATACGTAGAATAAATTCTACCATATTTATTATATGTTGTAGAACTATTGGTTCCTGTGATAACTGTTGCAGTTGTAGTTTGCACTTCCAACAAAATAGATTTACTAACCGATGCATAATATTGATTCATTGAAACTGAAAAATTAGATACAGAGCCACTGGAAGCAGTATCAATTTCATAAATCGTATAATTTAATTTTAAAACATTAGAAATAGTTCCTGTAGGTAATTGCAAAGTTCCGGTGCCATCACCAGTTGTTGTTAATGTTCCTCTTGTAATGTTAGTCGGCTGGAAAAGCACATACGTGTCGGTACTTATTGACCCATACGCGAAAGGGAGCGAGTAAATTTTGTACGGGTCTGAATACGCCCAGCAATCCGATGGTGTAGCAGTAGCATAACCCAGATATTCAAATTTAGTACTGTTGATAGATGCAACCCCATAATTTCCGCCAGCATAGTCAATAGCAATTGTCCCGGTAGGAAACAAAGAATTGTTTGGTACTGATGAAAGGGCTACATAAGTACTAGTTATTGCAGGGTTTGGGAGAGTAGCTACAGCAGAATAATTCCATGTTTGCGAAACGCCTGAACTTCCTAAGAAAAGACCTGTTGAGTCCAAATCCATGTAAGTTTCAATATCCCCAACAATCGGATTGGATGCAGAAGTAATAGTGTACTGAGCTTTCACAAAAAAAGAGCAGCTACTTAATAAAATTAAAAAGTAAATTTTTTTCATAAATGTGTTTTAGAAAAAAGCCCTGAAGTACATTTTCCTCCAGGGCTTTTTATGATTTTGATTTAAAAAATTTATTCTATAATTAATTTTTTCACTCCTTCTTGTTTCAAGCCTTTAAGTTTTACATAATAAATACCGGCAGGTAAATCTTTAACGTCGACTTCAAGAGTATAAGGTCCGGGCGAGAGTTCGGAATAAGATTTATTTCTTACTACTTGGCCTAATTGATTAGTAACAGTCATTTCGTAACTTTCATTCTGCGTTAACACAAACCATAAATTAGCAGTATTAGTTGCAGGATTTGGGTAAAGACTAAAATTTGAATCACTGAACTTTTCATCATTAATACCCGTAAACAGTACGTCTCCTACACTCACACTTTTTGATTTGCTTGTATTTGTGAAAGTGCCTGATTTAACTGTAATAGTAAATAGGCCTGCCGACATAATTCCAAATTTACTCACAGAACTAAGATGTGCATAATCGGTAATGTTATAAGTGTAGGTATAGCTCGCGCTCATTGTTGAAGATGAAACAACACTTCCGGTTTCAATTATTTGTATTTTTAATCGCAAGGTATTTGAATAAGATTTTCCGCCTGGCATATTGAGTGTCCCCCAAGCATCACCGGTTGTAGTTAGTGTGCCAATTGATGTTTGAGTTTGAGAGGGTACACTTACATCAACAAAAGAATAGGTGTCGGTGCTAATAGTTCCATATGTAAAAGGAATATTGGCTAGTGTTTGTGGATTGCCGTAAACGGTTGTAACTGTGCCGTTGGATGATCCATGCCCAGTTATGCTTGTTCCATAGTATGAAAAATTATACGTAATTCCATCGCTGGTATTCGCTATGTTAGCACTTGGAAAAGCAGCGAAATTAGGAGCTGAGGTTTTAGCTACATAAGTGTTAGAGGTTACTGCGGCTGTTGGTGAAATGATAATTCCGGTATAATTCCAAATTTGATTAGTTCCCGCAGAACCAATGTTAAAGCCTGTTGTGTCAGCGTCCCATGTTTTTTCTACTTCTCCTGCTACAGGAAAAATTGCTGAGGTAAG
>JAYTSW010000309.1:0-5506 GCA_043745425.1 Sphingobacteriaceae bacterium
AAAACTTCGCACAAGGTAGATTTTCCTGTGCTTTCAGGACCAACAACCGCAATTTTTATGATTTTAGTTTCTTCCATTTATAAAAACCGTAAGCGGCCATTAGTGTAAATACAAAATATAAAACAGCGTAAAGCCAAAGTTCTTTAATACCGTAAAGAGCAATGTAAGCAAAATCAATCAGCACCCAACATAACCAATTCTCAACCCATTTTTTGGTCATCATATAGGTTGCTGTAATGCTGCAGGCTGTTAAAATAGCATCAAATACTACTTTATCTCCTTTAAAATAACAAAGCAGAAAATAATAGATAACAACTTGAATTAAAGTTATTCCTACTAATGGCGCAATAAATTTGAGAGGTAACTTTGTGACAATAAATTCTTTTGTTTTGTTTTTATCCCAGTAAAACCAACCATAAACACCACTAATAAAATAAAAAACCTGTAAAGCCATATCACCAAACAATCTGCTTTCATAAAACTCGTAGCCTGATGTGACAACCGAAATTAAAGCAGCTGGCCAACACCAAATACTTTGTTTAATGGTTAGTAAAACACCAGCAACACCAAATACAAGGGCTATAATTCCTAAAAGTGACATATATCAATAAAATTAGAGGGATTCTTAAGATTAAGAAAATTCAATTTCCCTTCGGCAGCATTATCTGCATCAGGTTTGAGGGTTTTTTCTCAGCCAAGCATATGGCACCCCTAATTTGGTTCAAATATAATTTAATATTATCAATACACCAGACTAATTTAGGGTTGGCATTATATTCAATAAAACCGTATCTTTACCTTTTAAAATTTTATGGAATTGAATGCCCTTACAGCCATCTCTCCCGTTGACGGCAGGTACCGCAAAACAACAGAAGAACTTGCCGTTTATTTTTCGGAATACGGCTTAATAAAATACCGCGTTTTAATTGAGATAGAATATTTTATTGCCCTTTGCGATTTTAATTTACCCCAACTAAAACCTTTAGAGGCTAATCAAAAAGATAGTCTAAGAAAGGTTATTGCTGATTTTTCGATTACTGATGCGCAAAAAATTAAAGACACTGAAAAGACGACTAACCATGATGTAAAAGCGGTTGAGTATTTTGTGAAAGAGAAATTACAAGCATTAGGTTTAGAAAAACAACTGGAATTTGTTCATTTCGGATTAACATCACAGGATATTAATAATACAGCAATTCCTTTATCATTAAAGGATGCTACTAATAATAGTTTATTCAAACAAATTGAAGCTGTAATTGGAAAATTGAAATTGCAAAGTCACGCTTGGGAAAATGTGAGTATGTTAGCACGCACGCATGGCCAGCCCGCTACGCCAACACGTTTAGGAAAAGAAATTTATGTTTTTGTTGAGCGTTTGGAAAAACAATTGAAGCAATTAAAATCAATTGAATACTCAGCTAAATTTGGTGGAGCAACAGGAAATTTTAACGCACATTGCGTAGCGTATCCTAAACACGATTGGATTAAATTCGGAAACGATTTCGTAAATAAAACTTTAGGTTTATCACGCTCGCAATTCACAACACAAATTGAACATTACGATAATTTAGCAGCGTATTGCGATGCTTGTAAACGCATCAATACCATTTTGATTGATATGTGTCGTGATATTTGGTCTTACATTAGTGTTGAATATTTTAAACAGAAATTAAAATCGGGTGAAATTGGTTCATCGGCGATGCCACATAAAGTGAATCCAATTGATTTTGAAAATGCAGAAGGAAATTTAGGAATGGCAAATGCTTCTTTAGAATATTTAGCCTCTAAATTACCAATATCTCGCTTACAGCGTGACTTAACGGATAGTACTGTATTGAGAAATATTGGAGTTCCATTATCGCACATGCTTATTTCTTTAAAAAGCATTTTAAAAGGGTTGGATAAATTAATTTTAAATGAAACTGCTATTAATGCAGATTTAGAACATAATTGGGCCGTAGTTGCAGAAGCCATTCAAACTATTTTACGTCGTGAAAGCTATCCAAAACCTTATGAAGCCTTGAAAGATTTAACGCGTACCAATAATCATATTACAAAAACTTCAATACATGCATTTATTGATACATTGAATGTTAGTGCTGAAATAAAAATAGAATTAAAGAAAATAACACCTCAGAATTACATTGGGGTTAATCCAAAATTTTAATGACAGAAAAAATCTGGATATATGTTTTAAGTAAAGAGTTGAGTGGTGATCAGCTAAATCAGTTTTTACAAAATTGCAAAAACTTTACTGGTTCTTGGACGGCGCATGACCAACCATTAGCGGCAAGTTTTGAATTACACAAAAACCGTTTGTTGATTATGAAGGTGGATGAAAGCGCCTATAATGCCAGCGGTTGCAGTATTGATAAGCTACAACGATTTATTCAGTTACAGGAAAAAGAATTTGATATCGAGCTTCTGAATCGCTTTTTAGTAGCTTTGGATGTTAAGGATAGTGTTATGGTTGTGCATTCTTCTAAAATCAAAGAGCTTCTTTCGACTCATGTTATTGATGAAAATACCCCTGTTTATGATACCACCATTACTTCATCTGTAGACATAAAAGACTTGAAAAAAGCCCTTAAAAATACCTGGTTAAACAAGTATTCAGAGGGAATTTCGCGCTAAAAAAATATTTTTTAGTTCCATAAATAATACTTATACTTGTACAACATAATCTGAGAACCCCATTATCTTGCGGTTCAACAATCAGAAAAAACTTTTATAATTACAAAACATCTAAATAATTAATCTCTTAATTAAAAAATGCACAAGCCGAGCGTTTGGTGCAATTCATTCACACAATTCCACATTAAAAACTCCCTATGGCAGCTAAATTAACCGGTAAAAAAGACGGACCAGAACGCGAAAAACGTCCACGCAAAATTGTAAAACTTGACCCTATTATTGAAGATACCGATCAACCGGTAGCTGAGCAGGAAGAAACAATTCATGTGGAGGAAGTAAAAGCCGTTACTGAAGAAACTATTGTTTCAAACGACAACCAATCATCGAACGAAAATTCTAATGAGAACTCGAGTAACGATACTCAAAGTTCGAATCAAAATTCAAGTATCAATGAAAATACAGGAATGCATGAACAGCATGACACTACTGAATTTAAAAAGCCAGAAAAAGTATATTATAATTTTGATGGAATTGTATTTGCCGAAGGTGTTCTTGAAATTATGCCCGATGGTTATGGTTTTTTAAGAAGCTCCGATTACAACTATTTAAACTCACCCGATGATGTTTATGTTTCTCAATCACAAATAAAATTATTTGGATTAAAAACAGGAGATGTTGTTAAAGGTGGTATTCGTCCTCCGAAAGAAGGCGAAAAATATTTCCCATTAATTAAAGTAGAACATATTAATGGCCGCGAACCATCTTTTGTGCGTGACCGTGTTGTGTTCGATTATTTAACACCCTTATTCCCGAATGAAAAAATAAAATTAACTGGTCACCCGCAGGAAACCATGAGCACGCGTATTATGGATATGTTTACCCCAATTGGTAAAGGTCAGCGTGGTTTAATTGTAGCTCAGCCAAAAACTGGTAAAACGGTTTTATTAAAAGAAATTGCAAATGCCATTGCTTACAATCATCCTGAAATTTATTTGATGATTTTATTAATTGATGAACGTCCGGAAGAGGTAACAGACATGGCGCGTAGTGTAAAAGCAGAAGTGGTTTCATCAACCTTTGATGAGCCCGCCGAAAAACACGTAAAAATTGCCAACATAGTTTTAGAAAAATCAAAACGTTTAGTAGAGTGCGGACATGATGTAGTTATATTATTAGATAGTATAACACGTTTAGCGCGTGCTTACAATACAACATCACCAGCCAGCGGTAAAGTATTAACGGGTGGGGTAGATGCTAACGCTTTACATAAACCAAAACGTTTTTTTGGTGCAGCCCGTAAAATTGAAGATGGTGGTTCCTTAACTATTATAGCAACAGCCTTAACAGAAACCGGTTCGAAAATGGATGAAGTAATTTTTGAAGAATTTAAAGGAACAGGTAATATGGAATTACAGTTAGATCGTAAATTATCTAACCGCCGTGTTTATCCTGCGATAGATTTAGTAGCTTCTTCAACTCGTCGTGATGATTTGTTAATTGAAAAAGACATGTTAAGTAGATTGTGGGTGTTGCGTAAACATTTAAGTGATATGACCCCTCAAGAAGCGATGGAATTTTTACAAGATCGCTTGCGTCGTACTCAAAGTAATGAAGAGTTTTTAATTAGCATGAACGGGTAAAAGTACTAAGATTAAAGACGCAAGATAAAAGTATTTCTGCCTCTATCTTTAATCTTACTACTTTGATCTTTAATCTTAATAAATGAATAAACGCGCTCTATACCTCGGTCTTACTTACAGTATTCTGGTAATTATTTACAAACTGATAATTATTTTAGGAGGCTATCAATTAACTAAATTCGGTTTTTATTATTCTCATTTTGTATCTGTAGCATTTATTATTCCTTTTATGATTATCGCCGTTAAATTGGTGCGTGATAAAGATATGGGTGGTGTTATTAGCGGAAAAGATGCGATTCGGATTGCGTTAGGTGTTTTTGGCATTTCAGTAATTATTTTAAGCGCTTTTACGTATTTTGAATTTGAGTGGAAGATGCGTGAAATTTCAATTCAATATTATAACAGCGCTGATTATTTAGAATTTTTGAAGAAACAAACAAAAGTTACACCTGCAATGTATCCTAAAATTATTGAAGGAAATATAAACGAGCTTTCGGCTGTAAAAGCGGTGACAGCAAAATTATTCTCATTTTTCTTAATCAGCTTTAGTTTTGCATTTGTTACTGCTGTATTTATGAAGAGGAGATAATTATTTCTTCGAGTATAAAAATCTTAAGGCATTAAACACTGCTTGATGCGATATAGTAGCATGATCTTCCTGAGGCAAATAATCAAAATAAATTTTCACGCTTTTGCTTTCTGAATTTTTAATCTTTTCTGCCAATAAATTAGCTTCTACTTCCATTACGTGAGGTGTTTCAGTCGGACCAAGCCCTTCTTTCCCAACACCAATATAAACATCAGTTTGTTTTGTAAATGTTTTTTCTAATAGCTCTGATTTCATTTTTAGCAAGGAGGCATTGTCCCACCATAAACTAGGGCTGATAATAATATATTTATTAAACAATGTTGGTTTCTTAAATAATATTTCTGTCGCTAATAGTGCGCCTAAAGATTGTCCGATAATTGTTTTTGAAGAATTGGTTTTATATTTTTTCTCAATGAATGGTTGCAATTCTTTTCGATAAAATTTATAAACTTATCTGATTTTCCAGTTGTGGGGTAGCGTTTTAAATCTCCAGTAACTGTAGTAGGGTAGGTGAAATCTCTTTTTCTATCTGTATTGACAATACCAACAATTATAGATTTTGGAGCGCCGTTTATCCATTCGAAATTATTGAATTGATAAAGGCCGACAATATGAATAAAATCTTCATCAGCAGCGCCATCTA
>JAYTSW010000310.1:0-5505 GCA_043745425.1 Sphingobacteriaceae bacterium
AAAATACAGCAAAGAAAAATTTGAAGTATTTACTTGCAACTCGTGTGGTTTATATTTTATCCCACCTTACTACCGCAAAAAAATTGATTATGGTAATTATAAAGATGAAAAAGTTACAGAAGCGGTTCGTAAAGGAAATAACTGGGTAAAAATTCAACGTCACAAACTCCGCTTAAAATTTATTAAGAAATATAAGTCAAGCGGTGATTTATTTGATTTAGGAGCAGGCTGGGGACATTTTATGTTAGCCGGAATTGAAATGGGTTACAATGTTACGGGAATTGAAATTTCAGAGCAGCCGTATTTGTTTTGTAAAAACGATTTGAAATTACCAGTGGAGCACATTGATTTTTTTGAGATGGATGAAAATAAAAAATTTGATGTAATTACTTTATGGGACGTTCTCGAACATATTGATAAAGCTGATACGTTTATTGAAAAATGTTCACGCGTAACAAAATCGGATGGAGTGTTAGTCTTACAAGTTCCTCAAATTGATAGTTACTTTGCTAAAAAGTATAAAGACGATTGGAAAATGATGGGGCTCGACCACGTTAATTATTTCAGCAAAAAAACAATTACTATTTTATTAGAGAAACATGGTTATAAAGTAGAAAAAATAAAATCATCCTTCGAGTTGAAATTATTTATCATGTACACTATTTTGCCTCTTTTAAAACGAATTAAAGGCACCAGCAAAGCAAAAACCACACAAGAGGCTAATTATGAAATAAAGGCATCTGAACGTCAGCAGTACTTTAATAAATTTACAACGCGACCAATGTGGCAGCTGAAGTTTTTTGTTTTTATACATAATATCATCTATAATTCCCTCTCTGCTCTCAATATCGGTGAAGAAATGATGGTAGTAGCGAGGAAAGTTAATAGGGAATAGTTAATAGGGAATAGGAGTTTGGAGAATCTTTATGGAATTTGAAATTATTAGCATCTCAATCTTAAAAACATACAAATGAAAACAATAACCTTAGCAATTGCATTAACACTCGGTTTATCTGCCTTAGCGCAACAAAAACCGGTTGAATTAAAATTAAATTTATTAGATGGAAATGTTATTACAGGAACATCATCTATGGGCGATGTGGAATTAATGACTGCTTATGGTAAATTAACTATTCCTGTAGCGAATGTAAGTACCATTAAAGTTGGTATTGGTAAAGACAAAGCGATTTATGATAAAGCGATGTCTCAATTAAAAATATTAAACACATCGACTAACGAAGATACACGCAAAGGCGCTTATGCTGATGTTTTGAAATTAGGAGTTAAAGCCATTGCTGCGGTAAATGATTTTTCTTCTGACCCGAAAAATATTGATGAGAACTCCACTTACGTTGGAGAATATACTGTTGATGGACTTTTATCAGAATTACATTCTGCCAATAACATTGATGATAATGCAGATGTTGATGATATTGTTACGATTGATGGAAGTTATACTATGGGTGGAACATTTAATTTTGCGAAAATGGATATTAAAACCGAATACGGAAATTTAAGTATCCCGAAAGAAAAAATTAAAACTGTGGAGGTATCTGTTATTAATCCTCCAGGTTCAGGTGATTATACTTTTAAATTATTAGGTTCTAAAAATATTAGTGGCAACCAAAATGGTGGTTGGTTAAAAACAGGAATTATATTGAAGCAAGGGCAAAAATTTACTATCACAGCAAGTGGTGAAGTAACTTTAGCAAGCTTAAGTAATCAAAAATATAAACCGGACGGAAGTTACACGGCAACTAACGGAACAAATTATCCTGCAGCAGCGGGAGGAGATTATGAAGGTTCAGTAACTTATGCCGCCTATGGAAATGTTGTTTATCATATTGGTGATGCAAGTGTGGAAACAAATAAAGCCGGAGCTAAATTTACAGGCATTGCAAAAACCAGCGGTATATTATATATCTCTATTTACGAAACAGTTTTTAACGCTGCTAACACAGGTTCGTACACTGTGAAGGTGATGAATAAGTAGCCACTAATTTCACTAATGTTCACGAATCTATTAGTGCTAATTCGTGCAATTCGTGGCTGTAAACATCCACTTGTGTAAAATATAAAGGTCCGTATGGGCCTTTTTTTATGCTTTTGTTTTTACTTAGTACAAAATTAAAAGATGCGTGTACATTTAATTGCAATAGGAGGGAGCGCCATGCATAACATGGCTTTGGCTTTGCACGAAAAAGGTTATGAAGTGAGTGGGAGTGATGATGAAATTAACGAACCCAGTAAAACCCGTTTAGCAAAAAAAGGATTGTTACCTGAAGCGATTGGTTGGTTTCCTGAAAAAATAAATAAAAACATTGATGCAATTATTCTCGGCATGCATGCCCGTGCTGATAATCCTGAATTAATAAAAGCAAAAGAACTAGGCATAAAAATTTATTCTTACCCCGAATTTATTTACGAAGCTACAAAAGAAAAAACTAGAATTGTAATAGGCGGGAGTCATGGTAAAACAACTATTACCGCTATGATTTTACATGTATTAAGTTATAATAAAGTGAACGCTGACTTTATGGTAGGTGCGCAGCTCGAAGGGTTTGATACAATGGTAAAGTTAACCAAGGAAGCAAAAATTGCTGTGATAGAAGGTGATGAATATTTAGCATCACCAATCGACCGCCGACCGAAATTTCATTTATACAAACCAAATATTGCTTTATTAAGTGGTATAGCTTGGGATCATATCAATGTATTCCCAACTTTCGAAAATTACGTTGAGCAGTTTACAACATTTGTCGATTTAATTGAACCTAATGGAAGTTTAATCTATTGCGCTGAAGATAAAGAATTAGTTAAAGTTGCTGAGGTTTCTGGAAAGAAAAATAACATCAAGAAATTAAGTTATTCTGTACCTACTAATAAAATTGTAGATGGAACGACGTATTTATCGGTGAACGAAAAAGAAATCCCACTCTCAATATTCGGCGACCATAACCTAATGAATTTAACGGGTGCGAGATTAGTTTGTAATCAGGTTGGGATTAGTGATGAGCAGTTTTATAATGCTATTCAAAGTTTTAAGGGGGCGGCTAAGCGTTTGGAATTGATTTTCAAAAACGAAAGTTTTAATTTTTATAAAGACTTTGCACATTCTCCCTCCAAATTAAAAGCAACAACTTCAGCAGTAAAGCAGCAATTTGATAAACGTCACATCGTCGCTTGTATGGAATTGCACACCTTCAGTAGTTTAACAGAAGAATTTTTGAATGAATATAACGGTGCGATGAACACCGCCGATGAAGCCATTGTGTATTATAATCCTCACACAATCGCTCATAAAAAACTTAAACCAATAAGTGAAGAACAAGTATTGAAAGCCTTCGCTCGCAAAGACTTACGTGTATTTACTGATAGTAAAAACTTAACTGATTATTTAAAATCAAAATCCTGGAAAAACTCTGTCCTCCTTATGATGAGCTCGGGTAATTTTGATGGGGTTGATTTTAATACTTTAGCATTGAGCCTCACTTTTTAGGCACACAGAAATTCCCCCTTCTAAGGGGGACGTCCGACGAAGTCGCTGACGGGGGGATGTCATACAGTACGATAATTAACATCTTCTCGTTTAGAAGTTCTCCCTCTCAATCGCCAAACCCCTCTCAATTTTTTAGTCCTTTATATACTGAAATGAATAAACAGAAATTATTTTTTGTGTTTTTATTGTGTGCTTGTTTGGCAGGTGCACAAAATTGGTCGTTGAAAATAACGAGTCATATTGGTTTCCGTAAATACAATTTAGATACTAAGACGCAAAAAGAAGAAACTGTTCTAGGCGGGGCTTTAATTAAATTATTTAAAGGAAATACAGTAGTTGATCAAGCCGTAAGTGATGGGGGTGGGTACTTTAGTATTTTTGTTCCTGCTAATGATGAATTTATTTTAACGGTTACCTACGCGGGATGTTTTACTAAGCGGATTTATATTAGCACGAATGGCGTTCCTCCTGAAGTTCAAAAAACAGATATTAAACCAAGTATAAGTATTGAAGGATTTATTTTATCGAAGCCTTTACCAGGAATTGATTATTCTGATTTAGAAAAAACACTTGCTAAAATTGTGTTTGTACCTAAAGACAAAAATTTTGGTGATGAAGAGATGTACACTAAAGAAGGACTGGCACTTGTAGCAAGAATTGAAGAAAAAGAAATGGAGTTGATGAATACATTTTGCAGTACCAATAAGACAGGTGATGAAGCAATGAAGAATCAAGATTGTGTTCTCGCAAAAAAAATGTATGAAAATGCAATGGCCATGTTGCCCATGGAAAAATATCCGGTAATACAAATGACCAAAGTAACGGATTGTTTTAAGGCAAGAGAAGAAATTGCAAAGAAAGCGGAAGAAGTTATAGCTGCACAAGCTTTAGAAGAAAAGTATAATGATGCATTAAGAAAAGCAGATGCCGCCTTTAATACAAAAAACTGGACGATTGCTAAAGAAGGATATACAGAAGCTTTATCAGTAAAAACAAACGAACTATATCCTAAATATAAAATGGCAGCCATCGAAAAAATGATGGCAGAGGAAGAATTAACAAAAAACAATTTAGCAAAAGTAGCTGATGTAAAAGCAAAATATGATGCTGCTATTAAACGTGCTGAAGATTTGTTTGCTAAAAAACTTTGGACAGATGCTGAAGATGCTTATTACGAAGCCTTAGGGTTTTCGCCAAAAGAAAAATATCCTAAAACTCAAATTGTAGCCATAAATAAAATTCTGAGCCGTGAATTTCCGGGTAACGACAAGAAATACAAAGATGCACTTGCAAAAACTAGTAAGCTAGAACCTGAGTATGTTCAAGCTATTAAGAAGAATTACGAAGATGCATTAACGTATGAAAGCGATGCTTCTTATTTAAAAAAGAAAACAACTGAACCTGTAACGCCTGTAAAAAACAGCGAACATGTTAAAGCAATGTTAGCGAAATACCCACAAGGTTTAACCGAAGAAATAATTACAGGCAACGGTGTTGTTATTGTTAAACGTGTTCTTATAAAAGATGGCGACGCTTGGGTGTATCAGAAAAAAATATTTAATTGGGGTGGTGTAACTTGCTTTCGCGATGACGCCACAATAACTGAATCTATCTTCGAAAACGAAACAAAATTATAAATCCGTGACTTCGACAAGCTCAGTCATTGGCTTTGTGTATAAAACGGCGGCTTCGGCCACTGAGCTTGTCGAAGTGATCGAAGCCACTTCCTGAAGAATGAAAAAAATCCTAATAATTTCCGACACACACAGTTATTTAGAACCAAAGCTTCTTAAATACATTGAACAAGCGGATGAAGTGTGGCATGGTGGCGATATTGGTACTTATGATTTGTGTAAACAGATTGAAAAAACTAAACCTTTAAAAGCAGTTTGGGGCAATATTGACGGTACTGATTTACGAAAGACTTACGAAGAGCATTTGATTTTTAATTGTGAGGATGTTAAAGTTTACATGACGCATATTGCAGGTCCGGTTGGGAAATATAT
>JAYTSW010000311.1:0-1507 GCA_043745425.1 Sphingobacteriaceae bacterium
TTCAGCACCACCTAAACGACCCGATACTTTTATTTTAATTCCTTCTGCGCCCATGCGCATAGTTGAAGCCATACTCATTTTAGCTGCGCGACGGAATGAAATACGACCTTCAATTTGACGTGCAATACTGTCGGCAACAATACGTGCATCAGTTTCCGGACGTTTAATTTCAAATATGTTGATTTGTACTTCTTTCTTAGTTAATTTTTTAAGCTCTTCTTTAAGCTTATCAACTTCTTTACCACCTTTTCCAATGATGATACCTGGACGTGCAGTATTTACAGTTACTGTAACTAATTTTAAAGTACGCTCAATGATGATTTTCGAAATACCACCTTTTGCTAAACGTGCTCTTAAATAGGTTCTGATTTTATCATCTTCAACCAATTTTTCAGAATAGTCTCTTCCTCCATACCAATTAGAGTCCCAACCTTTAACAACTCCTAAACGAAAACCTATCGGATTAACTTTTTGTCCCATGTTTTTATTTTAATTTTTTTGTGTCTAATACTAATGTAACATGATTTGAACGCTTACGGATACGGTAACCACGACCCTGAGGCGCAGTACGTAAACGCTTTAATTGAAAACCACTGTCAACTACAATTGTTTTTACAAACAATGTATCGTCATCAGGACGAGCACCTGTTTTAGCTTCGTAGTTAGCGATAGCTGATTTCAATAATTTTCCTAAACGTCCTGAAGCTTCACGAGTATTAAATTTTAATACGCTTAATGCTTTATAAACATCCATACCACGAACTAAGTCTGCAACTTGGTTCATTTTACGAGGAGATGTAGGACAATCGTTCAACTTGGCGAAATAAGTTGTCTTATTTGCTTCCTTGCGAGCGTCTGCTACTAATCTTTTTCTTTTACCCATGATAATTATATCTTAATACTTTTTAAACTTTATTTTTTAACTCCAGGCGATGCTGCTGCTCCTTTGTTGTGACCTGCGTGACCTTTAAACACACGTGTTAAAGAAAACTCACCTAATTTATGACCAACCATGTTTTCAGTTACATAAACCGGAATAAATTTTGCTCCGTTGTGCACTGCAAATGTATGTCCAACAAATTCTGGTGGAATAGTACAACGACGTGCCCATGTTTTGATTACAGTTTTTTTACCACCTGCATTCATTTTGTCAACTTTACCCATCAAATTATGATCGATGAAGGGTCCTTTTTTTAGTGATCTTGCCATTTCTTTTCTTTTTTTAGTTTTGAATCCCTTTCGGAACCATTAAACGTTTATTATTTTTTTTTATAATGAAGTTTATTTATTCTACTTCACTATTTTTTTCTTCTTTCGATAATGTGTTTGTTACTTGCTTTTGCCTTGTAACGGGTTTTAAATCCTTTCGCAGGTAAACCTTTACGTGAGCGTGGGTGACCACCTGAAGCGCGACCTTCACCACCACCCATAGGGTGATCAACAGGATTCATCGCTACTGGCCTTGTACGCGGACGTACACCTAACCAACGTTTACGACCTGCTTTAC
>JAYTSW010000312.1:0-5477 GCA_043745425.1 Sphingobacteriaceae bacterium
GAATGGGACAAAAATTAGATTTAAATGCCAGAATACAGGTAAGTCGAACATCAGATGGTAAAAAAATATTTTATACTTGGACGGAATCAGACACAGCTGTTGGTGGATTAAAATGGAATATTTATCCTGATATTAAAATCAAAGGATTTGATATGACCCTTAATAAACTTACCCCTCGCTATAATATGACAAAAGGGATTACCAATGCCGATCAACAATCCTATTTTCATTATGTAAGCCCAAGAGTAATTTCTACTGGCACAACTTCTTTTGAAATTCCAATTACTGTTTCTTTTAACGGTTCAACTGATGGGAGCTCAGTTACTGATCATTTTTATTTAAAAGGAGCTTCTTTAAGTTCAAATAGTTTTTCTCTTAATGCACTGTTTTCCTTTGCAAGTGGCCCATTTTCATATTGCTCAACTTTAAATACAGACGAAAACATTAAACAAAGTAATTTCTTTAATTATTATCCGAACCCAACCTCAGGCCAGATTTCAATTTCTTATATCTCTGAAAAATCTCAAATAATAAAAATTAATACTTTTGATATTTCTGGACGAAAATTATTTGAAAAAGAAATAAAATGTGAGCGAGGGGTAAATAATTTTGAAATTGACTTAGAAGAGTATAAATCTGGTTTATACTTTCTTGTCTTTTCCACAAATTCATTTACTGAAACCAAAAAAATTATTAAAGAATAATTTGCGGGATTCAAAAACATTTCCTAACTTAGCTCTACCACATCCCCGTGGTTAGTTTCTAAAGGTGGCATTACAATATTGAGCCCATTTAGATTTATCCGATTTTTAAAAAGAATTAATTATTTTGTTATTTTCGTCGTCTTTTTGTTGATGAATAAACTTGGCAAAATTGTTAAATAAAAGCCTATTCGTTCTTTTAAAAAAGCTAAAAAAAATACATTTTTTAGATTATTGACTGTCAGGTGTTTATTAAGAAATTTAAGATTTAAATGAATTTAGATTTTTTGTATATTTTGACTCTCATAACAGATTTTTTTTGCGAATAAAATTTTACAATTATTTTTTGTAAACTCTAGCTTTAATACTACCTTTAAAATCGATTAAATAATAAATAAAATAAACCAATAAAATAACATGAAAAAACATCTACTCATCGGAACTGCGCTTTTAGTAGCTACTAGCGCTTTCTCACAAAATGCGAGGTTGACAAAACCAACTGGTATTATTGAAACTAAGCGTAACTTAAATTTCTATGACGAATCTGCAAGTCAGAATTCATCAGCCATTACTGGCCCAACTAAAAGTATTAAGCACGTAATCAACGCTAACAAAGTTGCTACGTCTAACATTTTTACAGGTTCACATAACGTATTTGGTTACTTAGTTTCTCAATCTACACCATTACAGTATAACAAAGGCGTAAATGCAGTTAGTATGATTGCACGTAAAAGCCCTACTTATACTCCGTCAGCAAACGGTAACTCAGGTTCAATTGTTGGATTATATTCAACTAACTTAGGTACAAGTTGGGACGAAACTTGTATTTGGGCTAACACTACTAACTTAGCACGTTACCCGAACGGTGGTATTTATAACCCACTAGGTAACACTAACATTAACAACGCTTATTTAGTAGGTTCTGGCCCTGTAACAGGTGGTTCAGGCTGGCTAGGTAACTGGTATGCAAGTAAGCAAATTACTACTCCAGGTAACACAACTCCTGGTTCAGATCAACAAGCTCACTTAGATGCTACTCCAACAATTAAAAAGCATGCATTTGCTCGTTATGCTTTCACTACAATTGATGGTGGTTTAGCGCGTTCATTAGCAACTATAGTAAATGATCCAAATGGTACTACAAATGCAGCTTACGGTGCACGTGGAGTTGCATTAGTAAAAGGTGCATTTAGCGCTGGTGCTTTTGTTTGGAGCGTTGACTCTTTTGTTCCAAGCGTTCGATTAAGAACTGACGGTAGCCCGTTAATAGATGGTACTCCAATCCAAGCATGGGATGATGCTGGTGTTGTAGGTTATGTTATTGTTTTAGGTTCACGTTTAGGTGCAACTCAACCAATGTTAGGTTACCAACCTCTAGTTTACAAAACCACTAATAGCGGTTCAAGCTGGAGTTTATTACCTGCTAATGATTTCGCTGATAAAAACCTTTTCAAAGGTGTTTATGATCGTATGTATCCAATTAACTCTAACACAAATGTTATTTGTGCTAACTTCCAAGGAAGTGAAGGTATGGGTGCAGCAGTTGACATCAATGGTCAGTTACATATGGCAAGTATGTGTTATGGTCACACAAGTACACACGTTGATACATTAGGTTACCGCGGTACTTTTGGAACTGAGCAATATTCTTATGGCGAAACAGGACCTTTTAATTACCCTATCATTTATGACTTTTACACAAAATCTTCAGGTGGCTGGAGTTACCATATGGTTGATTCAATGTTTACTGAAGGACCTTCAGGAACAAGTGGACAACCGGGTTATGGCACTAATAACTGGACAGATGGTTCAGGTGCTAAGATGGCTTTAGATGCTCGTATTCAAGTTAGTCGTACTGCTGATGGAAAGAAAATTTTCTATAGCTGGACTGAGTCTGACACTGCAGCAGTAGGTGGTCTTAAATGGAATATTTATCCTGACATTAAAATGAAAGGTTTTGATGTTACAATCAACAAAGTAACTCCTCGTATCAATGCTACTGCAGGTGATGCAAATCTTGATCAAGGTGCTTATTACCACTACATGTGTAACAAAGCTGTTGGTTCAAGTTCAACTTGTGTTACTATGCCTTATACTTCAACAAAAAATGCCGGCTTAAATGGTGGTGCTGCTGTTGATACGTATTACTTAAGTGGTATTTCTGTTTGCCCTACAAGCTTTAGCGTTACTCCTCTGTCTCCAGTTAATGGTATAGGGAACATTAATTCAACTACTGTAAATTTTGATGTATTTAACTTCCCAAATCCTGCTGATGATGCTACAACTATCATCATTGGTTTAAAAGCAGCTTCAAATTTTGAAGTAGTTATTTATAACTCAATTGGTCAGTTAGTTGATTCTTATAAAGTAAACGGACAAATTGGTTCTAACGAAATTAATATCGATTTAAATAACTATAAATCTGGTATCTATTTCTACAATGTAAAAGTTGGAGTCTCAGTTGTTACTAAGAAATTAGTAGTTCAATAATACTTAATTCTATAATAATTAAAGCCTCGACTAATAGTCGGGGCTTTTTTATTTGTGCTGAGCTTGCCGAAGTATTTGTTAAAAGCTGTAATTAACAAAATGGGGTGAATTATTAACACAGCTTCATTTCCGGCTATTTTTTAATAATATTTGTCTCGAACTAAAATAGTGTAAAAGAATATGTCGGAAGAATTTGAAAAAAATGAAAGAAGTGGAGAAAATGATTTGTTCTCAAAAGCGGTAAGAGCGGGTAAGCGTACTTATTTTTTTGATGTAAAATCTACACGCGGTAATGATTATTATTTAACCATTACCGAAAGTAAAAAACGATTTGGCCAGGATGGTAAATTTTTTTACGAGAAGCATAAAATATTTTTATACAAAGAAGATTTCGAAAAGTTTTTGGATGGTTTAAATGAAGCCGTTGATCATATTAAAGAAAACGCTCCTCCTATTTCATCGGTTTCAGAAAACACTGAATCCGGTGGCGGCGAGAAAGATGTAAATTTTGAAGACCTAGGTAACTAAAAAAAGCCCCGATAAACTCGGGGCTTTTTTTTAGAAATGCTGCATGCCGCTTCGCGGGCTGCATGACTTAAGATGTTAGACACCGCTTCGCTGTCAGCATAACGGTTTTTTTTGTATAAATCATGAAGTCTGAATCAGTTGTTAGACAAAGATTCTGTACTTCGTGATTAGTTCAATTTACTTTCGATACTTGTATTATAATCCGTAGCAAATTCTGAAATCATTCCATAGTCAGCTCCATCAATCATAACCTTACTTCCCTTTACGGTTCCCAATTTTGTAAACGGGGTGTTGTTCTTTTTAAGTTCAGCTTCTAATTGATTTGTTTTTGAAGTTTCAACACTCACCACTACCCTGGCCTGACTTTCGCCAAACAAAAACGCATCCTTACGAATTCCGGGAATAGAATTTATTTCGAAACCTAAACCGTTGGTTAACGACGATTCTAATAAAGTAATAAATAAACCGCCATCGCTTACATCATGTGCGCTCTGAATTAATCCGTTTTTAATAATTGATTTCACACTGTCTTGCATATTAAATTCTTCATCCAAATTAAAATACGGCGCAGGTGTATTTTTTATTTTGTGATAAGAGAAAACATATTCTGAAGATGAAATATCATTATGACTATCGCCAATTAAATAAATTATATCACCTTCTTTTTTAAAACTTAATGAGGTTTGAAGTTTTTTATCCATCACAATGCCAATCATACCAATTGTAGGAGTTGGAAACACCGGACCTTCGTAACTCGATTGATTATAAAAACTAACATTACCACCCGTAACAGGTGTTTTAAATTTTGTACAAGCTGCGCTCATCCCTTTTATAGAACCAACAAATTGCCAATATACTTCTGGGTTATATGGATTTCCGAAATTTAAACAATTAGTCACTGCACTTGGTTCACCACCACTGCAAACAATATTACGTGCTGCTTCACTTACCGCAATTGCACAACCAATTTCAGGATCTGCATTTACATAACGACTATTACAATCAACACTCATCGCCAATGCTTTTTTAGTACCTTTTAAATTTACAATAGCTGCATCACTCGCCGTATTAGTTCCCATATTAATGGTACCAACCATGCTATCGTATTGATTATACACCCAACGTTTAGAAGCAATGTTCGGGTGAGAAGCCAAATGTTTCATCACTACTTTTAAATCTTTTGGCTCTGTAACACTTTCTATTTAGAATTTTTTTGATTCTGCGTAATAAGCAGGTTCTTTGTATTCTCGTTTATAAACAGGAGCATCTCCTCCTAATACTAAAGATGATGCAGGTAAGTCAGCAACTAAATCGCCATGAAATTTAAATTTAATTCTGTCGCCTTTAGTTACTACACCAATCTCCACACAATTCAAATCCCATTTATCAAAAATATCTAGTATCTCTTTTTCTCTTCCTTTTTTCACAACAACTAACATACGCTCTTGTGATTCACTTAATAAAAATTCGAAAGGGTGCATGCCTTGTTGACGAGCAGGAACTTTATCTAACCAAATTTCCATACCATGTTCGCCTTTCGCACTCATTTCGCTTGTGCTACAGGCAATACCTGCTGCGCCCATATCTTGCATACCAACAACAGCGCCGGTTTTTATAATTTCTAAAGTTGCTTCTAACAATAATTTTTCTTGGAATGGATCACCTACCTGAACCGCCGGTAAATCTTTAGCGCTGTCTTCAGTTAAATCTTTACTTGCAAATGCAGCGCCACCCATTCCGTCTCTACCAGTTGAGGAA
>JAYTSW010000313.1:0-5466 GCA_043745425.1 Sphingobacteriaceae bacterium
AACTCTCCGTTTTAACTTTAAACAAAGAAGAACAAAAACTGGAAGATGTGTTTAAGAAGTTGACGAAGTAAACAAAACAGTGGCTTCGACAAGCTCAGCCACCGCTTCATTTTAATATTATGGTGACTGAGCTTGTCGAAGTCTACTTACACAACTCTGTAAACTTATTCGAAGCTTTTTCGTGACCGTTATCAATTGCTTTTTTTAAATCGCTACAGCTCTCTGTTTTCTTACCTAAGTAATTATTAGATAAACCACGGTAATAAAAGGCTTCGGCATAAGTGGGCTTTAGTTCAATTGCTTTGGTAAAATCAGGAATAGCCAGTGCATCTTTTTGCTGTGTAAAATAACATACACCTCTTTCAAAATATGCTTTAGCATATTTTGGACTTAAAGTAATCGCTTCCGTATTATCGGCAATTGCACCCACATAATCCTTTAATTGATATTTGCTTAAGGCGCGCTGCATATAAGTATCAGAATGCTTTTTAATGGCCAAGGCTTTGTCGCAATCCTTAATAGCACCCGTGTCATTTACTAACATGTATTTTATCATAGCTCTGTAGTAATAAGAACCTTCGTAATCGCTTTTTAAAGACACAGCTTTATTGGCATCAACAAGAGCGTCTTCATATTGTTTTAAAAAATATAATGCTGCCGCTCGGAATGTGTAAGCTTTATAAAATTTAGGATTTAAATCAATAGCGGCGTTAAAATCAGTCACAGCATCTTTATACGCTAACAAATAATATTTACAAAGCGCCCTGTTATGGTAAGCATCCGATTTTGTAGGATCAATCTCTAAGGATTTATCAAAATCAATTTTAGCTTTTTCATATTGACCCAAATCATATTTACACAAACCCCGATTATAATAAGCATCAGCATCTTTATGGCTATGTGCAATTACACTGTCGTAATCCTGAATAGCGAAATCATATTTTTTTTGTTCAAGAGCCACAAATCCTCTCTGAAAATAAATATCAGTTCCCGGTTTTAATTTTACTGCTTTATCCGCATCATCAAAGGCGCCGATTAAATCATTCAGATAAAATTTTATTTTACTTCTGTAATAATAAGCCCACTCGTAAGTTTTATCTAATTCACAACCCTTATTCACAATTGGCAATGCTTCTTTATTTTTATCCTGATTGTGTAAACATGCTGCTTTATAAACGTAGGATTTTCCATGCTCAGGGTTTATTGAAATTGATTTATCAAAATCTTTAATAGCATCATCATACTTTTCCAAATAAAAAGAACATAAGGCGCGACCATAATACACGTCGTGTTTTTTGCGTCCTTTTTCAATGCTCGTGTTATAATCAATAATGGCATCTTTATAATCAACTAACATATACTTTGCCAAAGCTCGGTTGTAATATGCGGCTTCATCTTCAGCATGAGTACTTATATACGTGCTGTATTCAATAATGGCATCCTGATATTTTTTTTGCTCATATAAATCAAAAGCAACTTTAAAATGATCCCGCACATCGGGCGTTTGCGCAAAAAGTTTTCCTGTTAATACAATGGCAATTATAAGTATTCGCTTCATGTTTTATGTTTAGCTAGATAGAATTTCTATCATGTTTAATAAATCTTTATCTAATTCTTCAATATGCTTCACTGCTTTTTCGAATGGTGTAAACGTTATTTTTTTATTTACTATTCCAATCATTTCGTTTTTATGTCCGTTTTTAAGAGCTAAAACTGCATTATACCCAACTAAACTCGCATTCACGCGTTCCATACAAGTTGGATTACCGCCACGTTGAATATGACCAAGAACAGTAACGCGTACATCAAACTCCGGACAAGTTTTCCTGATTAAATCTCCAACTTTATAAGCGCCTCCGTATTCATCACCTTCGGCAACAATAATTATTTTGCTGGATTTACTGCTGCGCCAGTTTTTTATTTTTTGCAATAAAATATCTATGTCGTTTTTCATTTCAGGTACTAACAAAGCTTCAGCGCCTGATGCTATTGCACTTCGTAAAGCAATTAAGCCGGCATCTCGACCCATTACTTCAATAACAAAAACGCGATCGTGACTCTCAGCTGTGTCGCGAATTTTATCTACCGCTTCAACTACAGTGTTAATTGCGGTGTCGTAACCAATGGTAAAATCAGTTCCTACTAAATCATTATCAATAGTACCTGCACAACCAACAATAGGGATATTTATTTTTTTTGATAACTCAATAGCACCTTTAAAACTTCCATCACCACCAATAATAACAAAGCCTTCTATTCCTAAATCTTTAATATTTTTTGCAGCGACAGTAATTCCTTCTTCCTTCATAAACCGTGCGCTGCGAGCTGTTTTTAAAATAGTACCACCGCGCTGAATAATTCCTGAAACAGATGTTGTTGTTAAATTAATATGGTTGTTATCAATAAGTCCTTCGTAGCCTTTATAAAAACCAATTACTTCAATGTTGTAATGTACTGCAGTTCGTACAACAGCACGTAAACAAGCATTCATACCTGGTGAATCGCCTCCTGAAGTTATTACTCCGATTTTCTTCATCTAGTCAAATATACGCCATAAAGTTATTAGGTTATAAAGTTATAAGGTTATTCAGTTATTTTTGAATAAAACCATTAATATACACTTCATAACTAATAACCATTAACCTATAACCTTTTAACTCTCCCAAAAAACATGTATTTTTACATTATGCCACGCATTATAGCAATAGATTACGGAAGTAAACGTGTTGGAATAGCAGTTACCGATCCTTTAAAAATTCTTGCCAACGGTTTAACAACTGTACATAGTAAAGATGTAATTAAATTTTTGGAAGATTATTTAAAAAAAGAAGAAGTAGAATGTATTGTTGTTGGTGAACCAAAAACGTTGCGTAATGAACCGTCGGACAGTGCACGTTTTATTGAACCTTTTGTGAAACATTTGAGAAATAAATTTCCAACTATGAAAATTGAACGCTATGATGAGCGATTTACATCAGCCATGGCGCATCAGGCAATGTTATTGGGAGGATTAAAAAAGAAAGCAAGACAAAATAAAGAAACAGTGGATATGGTTAGTGCTACTATCATACTGCAGAATTATATGGATTTTATTAAACTTTAAATAATAGTTTTTACCTTTAGAATTATGACAGACCCATCAGAAGATAAAATAAGAAAAGCCTTTGCAGAAAAAGACTGGAACGATATTAAAGCAAGCGACAGCTGGCAGATTTTTAAAATAATGAGTGAGTTTGTTGAGGGCTTCGATAAAATGAGTAAGATTGGTCCTTGTGTTTCCATTTTCGGGAGTGCACGAACTAAACCTGATAATAAATATTACATTTTAGCTGAGGAAATTGCTTTTAAATTAACTCAGGAAGGTTACGGCGTTATTACAGGAGGTGGTCCTGGCATTATGGAAGCCGCTAACAAAGGGGCAAAACGTGGTAAAGGAAAATCAGTAGGATTAAATATTGAATTGCCTTTTGAACAAAAGCCGAATGATTTTATTGACAGAGATAAAAGTATTGACTTTCATTACTTCTTTGTACGTAAAACTATTTTCTTAAAATATTCGCAAGGCTTTATTGGTATGCCCGGTGGATTTGGTACGATTGACGAATTATTTGAATCTTTAACCTTAGTTCAAACTCATAAAATTGCATCCTTTCCTGTGGTATTAGTTGGAAAAGATTATTGGGGAGGCTTAGTGGAATGGATAAAAGAAATTATGCATAAGAAAGAAAGCAATATTCACTTGGAAGACCTTGAGTTGTTTAAGATTGTGGATACTGCGGATGAAGCCGTAAAACACATTGTTGATTTCTATAGTAAATACCTCTTAAAACCGAATTTTTAGAGCCAGTATTACGCTGACTATCAATTAATTAAATAGGTTATGAAAAGTATTGAAGTTTATACATCAGTAAAATTTAAAATTGTTTGGATAAAGAATTTTTAATATATTTGCGTTCCTAAAATTAAAAGAAAAAGATAATGTTAATAGTACAAGTTAAAGAAGGCGATACAATTGAAAAAGCCTTAAAAAAGTTTAAGAAGAAATTTGAAAAAACAGGTGTTGTAAAACAATTACGTGCCCGTAAGCAATTCATTAAACCTTCTATTCGTCGCCGCGAAGAAATTATTAAAGCGGTTTACAAACAAAAACTTCAAAACGGAGAAATCGAAAAATAGTCTGCCGTAGGTAGATGTTTTATATCATATTGCATTCCTGAATTGAATTACATAACTTCGATTCAGGAATTTTCATTTTATGGCTGTTCAACATCTCAATAATTTCATTGATTATATCAGCCACGAAAAAAAACTATCCAAACACACAAGCCTCTCCTATCAAACAGATTTATTACAATTTCAAGCCTTTGTTGTAAAGGAATTATCCGACTCCAATATCCTAAACATTAATTACCTAACCGTTCGCAGTTGGGTAGCTGAATTATTAGATACTGGCATTAGTGCTCGCAGCGTTAACCGAAAACTATCCAGCCTGAAATCATTTTACAAATACCTTCTTAAAAACAATCTCATAAACGTTAATCCGTTGCAAAAAATAGTCGGACCAAAAACACCAAAAAAATTACCAGTGTTTGTGGATGAAATAAACATGGAACAATTGTTTAATGAACTTAAATTTGAAGAAGGTTTTATAGGGATCCGTGATAAATTGCTTTTAGATGTCCTCTATCAAACGGGTTTAAGGCGGGCCGAGTTAATTAGTCTTAATGAGCAAAGTCTTGATTTATACAATCTTACTCTAAAGGTTTTAGGTAAGCGAAATAAAGAGCGAATTATTCCTATTTCTTTAGCCTTAAAACGCAACCTGGAAGAGTATTTTCAAGTAAAAAAGAGTGAGGGTTTAGTGAACCCTTATTTATTCGTATCCCCTAAAGACAAAGAATTGAGCGAGGCGCAAGTATATAATTTAGTGAAGAAGTATCTTTCGCAAATTACCACACTAGGTAAAAAAAGTCCACACGTTTTACGACACACATTTGCAACACATTTATTAAATAACGGTGCTGATATTAATGCTGTAAAAGAATTATTGGGTCACGCTAATTTATCCGCCACACAAATTTATACGCACAACACAATAGAGAAATTAAAAAAAACATACAAACAATCTCATCCGCGTTCGGGTGAATAATTAATAACCAAGAAGCAGAACGAAATACGCTTCATTATAAACCAAAAAAGAGGAGGACAAGGTCATGAAAACAAACATCCAGTCGGTACATTTTGATGCAGACAAAAAACTAATTGAACACATTGAAGGAAAAGTGGGAAAACTAAAAATCTTTCACGAAGCCATCATCAGTAGCAATGTTATTTTACGTGTTGAAAAAGGCGATGATAACCATAACAAATTAGTAGAAATAAAATTAAATGCGGCGGGACAAGAACTGTTTGCTAAAAAACAATGTTCAACGTTTGAAGAAGCAGTGGATACAGCTTGTGATGCTT
>JAYTSW010000314.1:0-5456 GCA_043745425.1 Sphingobacteriaceae bacterium
ATGCGCCTGGTAAAAAATTTGCAGTACTAATGGAAGCACAGGATTTTTTTCAGATTGGAACAGAGACTAGAAGAGTAGCATCATCAAAAGAATATTCAGACGGAATGATTGCAGTGGCTTTATGTAGTAATAATTTATCGTTAAAAATTTTAGGAAGTTTATATATTAAAATAAATAAGCCGCCAATTCCAACTAAATTTTTTGATGATAAAGAAAAAGGTAAGGAATGGGTAAAAGAATTTATTAAGTAAAATTGGAAGTTATAGCTGATAAAATAATATTCGTAAAAACAATTGAACTCGGTCATTCAAAAGTTCATCTTCGTCACGATGGAATTGTGCAAGTGAATTTTGGAGATGATGTTGAGTTGGATATAAAAGAATCGACCGAGATTGTTAATGCTATTGGTGTTTTAACTGAAGGCAAGAAAGTGTTAGTCTTAAATATTGCCGGAAAAAATACTACTGCAACTGGAGCTGCCCGAAATCATTCAGCATCCAAAGATGGCGTTAAATTCACCATTGCAGATGCATTTGTTAGTACAAGTCTCGCCCAAAAACTATTGGGAAACTTTTATATGAATTTTCATAAACCTGCAGCACCTACTAGGTTGTTTGATAATGTAGAGGCGGCCACTGATTGGTTAAAGAGCCACTTGTAATTCATCTCCTTTTTTCGTACATTTATTAGAATGAAATTCAGGATTTTCATACTTCTTGTATTTTTTGCTTTTACCACTAAAGCACAGCACGCTTATTATTCCTCATTAAATCAAAATTTACTATCAGTTAATCCAGCGTTTGCAGGAACGAATAAGCAGTTGAGGACGCAGGTTATTTACGGAGAAACGGGAATGCCTAAATACAGCGGCAAAAATACTTACAGTTATTATGCAGGCGTTGATTGTCTTGGAAAAAAGTATAGCGGATTTGGATTATCGTTTAACAGAAGCCAATATGGCAATGTATTAAGAAAAACTCAAGCTGATTTTTCTTATGCATTGCATTTCACTATTAGAAATAAGATCAAAATTGTTCATGCTTATCAGTTTTCATTTTTTGAATATCGTTATGATCCGACAAAATTAAATTTTGGTGAATATAACATAAACCCAAATGATGCGTTTGTTTGGGGGCCGGATCTTATAACTGTGCGTTATAAAAGAAATCTGGATTTTTCTACGGGACTGTTGGCTTATGGAAAACGTTTTTATGCAGGTATGAGTTTACTTAGTATAACGCAACCTGATGAAGGAGTTAACGGTGTTTCGAAAAGACCTTTAACTCAAATTTACCAGGGAAAGTATAAATTTTTAAACCCTGATCAATTTAATATTGATGTTTATGGTTTAACTAAAGTACAAAAGACATTTTGGATTAATAAAGCCGGTTTCAATAGCAAAAACACGGGAGAGAATTTTTTGCAATATGGAACGTATCTAAACTACAGGTCTCTTTCAATTCATTTAGCACATCAATTGAACGAAATTTCAGATTATGATGCTTTCATTGCAGGCGTTGCCTTAAATGCAAACGGTTTTAAAATGGGTTGTAATACTAAATGCAATTACGCTACTCATTTAAGCAGCTACTATTTCTATGAACTCTATTTACAATACGCATTCGGTAGAGCGAAAAAAGAGGCGGATGAGAATCAAGGAATAAAGCTTATCGATTAACGCTTTGTCATGCTGACCGCCGAAGGCGCTATCAGCATCTCAAAAAAAGTAATTCTTGAATTACTTTTTTTGTTTCTTATTCGTATCACAATTCTTGCAATCAGGATAAATTAAAACACCGCACTTATCCGGTAATTTTTGTACGTGGCCTTCTTTATCTTCAGCAACAATATCCTTTAAACAAACGTTAGTTGCTTTTGTTCGGCCTTTGGTTAAATAATTAATTGTTTTTTTTGGAAAGGTATTGCCAACAACCGCCGATTCAAAATGACCTTTACTATCCTGAAATGTTATCTTAAAACTTTTCACCACATCCATATACGGATTCCCGTATTTGTCTACAGCAAAAACTTTGTATTCAGTTTCATCAAAATCGGCTTTAAAAAATGTTTCTTCTTTTACGATTTTAATTTTTTCTATTTCCTGAGAAAAGAGACAAGTGTTCAGTAGGCAGAATGTAGTAAGCAGTAAGTTGGATGATATAAATTTTGAAATTTTCATTACAATAAATTTATAACGAAAAAATGAAGTTTGGTTACAAAATGAATTAAGTTATTTATCGAGTATTGTTAATTACTGCCTACTGCTTTCTGACTACTTTACTAAAGTACCGTACATCTTAGCACGTTGCTCCTGAACAATTGGGTTTTCCAAATATTCATCATAAGAACAAGACCTATCGATAATACCTTTTGGTGTTAATTCAATAATACGGTTTGCAACAGTTTGTACTAATTCGTGATCATGACTTGTAAATAAAATGGTGCCAGCATAATCTCTCAACGCATCGTTGTAAGCAATAATACTTTCTAAATCTAAGTGATTTGTTGGCTCATCTATAATTAACATATTCGGATTCACTAACATCATTCGGCTGGTCATACAACGTACTTTTTCTCCACCCGAAAGCACAGAACATTTTTTCATAACCTCTTCACCACTGAACAACATTTTTCCTAAAAATCCGCGCACGTAACTCTCATCTTTATTAGTTGAATATTGTCTTAGCCAATCTATAAGATTTAAATCGCTTTTAAAATAGTTTGTGTTATCATTTGGAGAATAGCCTTTGTAAATAGTTGTTCCGAATTTATATTCACCAGAATCCGGTTTTTCAATTTCGTTTAGTATATCGAATAATGCAGTTATAGCTAAATGATTTTTTGAAATAAAGGCAATCTTATCACCTTTTTTTACATTGAAACTCGCTTTGCTGAATAATAAACCATCAGCATTTGATTTAGAAATATTTTCCGCTTCTAAAATCTGATCACCAGCTTCTCGTTCTTGTTTGAATATAATACCAGGATAACGTCTGTTACTTGGCGGAATATCTTCTACAACTAATTTCTCTAATAATTTTTTACGTGAGGTAGCTTGTCGCGATTTACTTGCATTTGCACTAAAACGTCTAACGAAATCCTGCAACTCTGTTCGTTTATCTTCGGTTTTTTTATTCGCATCAGAGCGTTGTTTTAAAGCGAGCTGACTCATTTGATACCAGAAACTATAGTTACCTGAGTAGATACGCAACTTTCCAAAATCAATATCACAAACACTTGTACAAACTGCATCTAAAAAATGTCGATCGTGACTAATTACAATAACCGTATTCTCGAAATCGGCTAAAAAATTTTCCAGCCAGCTTATTGTTTCTACGTCAAGATCATTTGTTGGCTCATCGAGTAAAAGAATATCAGGGTTGCCGAATAAAGCTTGACATAATAATATTTTAACTTTTTCTTTACCTGTTAAATCCTTCATCATTTTTGAATGATGTTCTACAGTAATTCCAAGAGTAGTTAATAATCCTGCAGCATCACTTTCTGCATTCCAGCCATTCATTTCTCCAAATTCTGCTTCTAGATCTGCAGCTTTCAGACCATCTTTCTCACTAAAATCAGGTTTTGCATATATCGCATCCTTTTCTTTTATGATAGCGTGAAGACGTTTATTGCCCATCATCACAGTATCTAAAACCGTGAATTCATCAAACTCATAATGGTTTTGTTTTAAAACACTCATGCGTTGTCCGGGCGTAATACTTACTTCTCCTTTGTTCGGTTCAATTTCTCCCGATAAGATTTTCATAAACGTAGTTTTACCTGCACCATTAGCACCGATAATCCCATAACAATTGCCCGGAGTAAATTTTACATTCACTTCATCAAACAAAATACGTTTGCCATATTGCAAACTCACATTCGAAACTGTAATCATAATTCAAAAAAATTCGTTGGTAAAGATAGTAAATAAAAAGGGGTATTTTAAGCCCTTATTAATACATTTGCCAGATGCGATTAATTGTCCTTTTTCTTATTTTTTCATTGTTTGGAGAGGCGCAAGGCCTTTATAATGCAAAAATAACAGATGCTTCCACTAAGTTGGGTATTCCGTTTGCCAGTATTGGCATTAAGGGTAAGAATATTGGTACTGTGGCTGATGACAAAGGAAATTTTGAGCTAAATATTTTGAAGTGTGAAGAGGATGATACTTTAAAAGTGTCGGCTATTGGTTATAAAACAAAAGGCTTTACTGTTTCGGAGGCCCGGCAAGGGATGAGCAAAATTGTTTTATTAGAACCTTTAATTGTAAAACTGAATGAAGTTGTTGTGACTTCAAAAAAAGTAAAACGAAAAGTGTTGGGAACTTCAAAATACAGCACAAGAAATTGTTCAGCATTTATGGGAACGGATGGGAACTGGAAGGGAGAAGAAGCTTCGATTCGTGCGAATAATGAAAAAGGCAAATATGTTTTTATTGAGGATTTTAATTTTTATATCATTCAAAATAAATATGATGATTCGTTGAGGTTTAGATTAATGTTATATTCTGTAACCGCAAAAAATTTACCGGGAGAAACGTTTTTACATAAACCAATTATTTTTAAGACTGCAGTTAAACAAGGAATTGTTCATGTGGATTTAAGAGAGTACAACATTACGTATAACGATGATTTTTTTATTAGTCTGGAATGTTTGATGGATAAAATGGAGCAGACTAAATTTTGTTTTGCAGGCTCTGTTGGAGTTCCTTCTTGTGTAAAAACATCAACATTCATGAATTGGTACAGGGTAAGAGGCGGTGGCGCAGATTTGAATGTTACGGTTTCTTATCTAAAGCAGTAATTACTTCTTCATCCTCAAACGAATTTGAGTAATGATTTTCTTGGTGTAGAGAGGAAAATCGCCATTCATCATCCAATTATAATATGAAGGTTCTTTTTCAAAAACTTCGGTAACAGGTTTATCTTTATGTTTTCCGAATGCAAAAACTTCAACACCACTTTCATTAAATACAATTCGTCCGGCTAAATCGGCATTTTTTGTTTTGGCTGTGAGTTCGCTCAAAACATTCATGTCATTTTTTACTGGGGTAATCATTTTCCCTTTGCCATCATCAAATTGTTTGTCGGCGTAACGATCTAATTGCGCTAAAAAAACTTCGTAAGTGGCTTTAATATCTGCTTCGGCGTTATGAGCATTTTCAATTTTCTTACCGCAATAAAATTTGTAAGCTGCTGCTAAAGTGCGTGGCTCCATAATGTGAAAAATATTTTGCACATCAATTAATTTACGAGTCGATAAATCAAAGTCAACTTCAGCACGTAAAAATTCTTCTAATAGCAAGGGCACATCGAATTTGTTTGAATTATATCCTGCAATGTCAGCGTTGCCAATAAATTTTACTAATTCAGTTGCCACTTGTTTAAAGGTTTTGCAATCTTTTACATCTTCATCTTTTATTCCGGTAATTCGTGATGACTCAGGAGAAATCG
>JAYTSW010000315.1:0-5446 GCA_043745425.1 Sphingobacteriaceae bacterium
TTGGAAGAGTGGGTTACTTTATGCAAGAAGAAGTTTTATACAGAACTCTTGATACAAAATTGGATAGTGATTTTTCTTTTGCAAATGAAGTCAATTTCGTTTTCGAAGGTGATGGCGATGTAAATCTCTTCGAATTTTATTACGATAAAATTCTTGCGAAAGACGATGTTAGACCTTTCCCCATAGAATCCGCTTCATTTCATCAAGGCGGAAAATGCTCCAATATAAAAAAATATTTTACTCAAAGACCAATTCAATTAGGCACAAAGTGGATATTTATTCTTGATAAAGATAAAGCCGGTGACGAGTTGAAAAAATTTATTGAAGGTCGATATAAAAATTATGTGAATAAAGATATATACGTATATCAATATGTAAATGAAAAAAAGAATGTTAATGATATAGAATTAGAAGACCTACTTACAACGCAATTCATTTTAGATTCTTATGTTGAAACTATAAAACTATTAAGCCTCAATATTGCTACCACTGAATTAAATAAACACATATCAGCCGATACACTTTTTAATAAATATGATGATGCAATTATTAAGAGTTTGGTACCGGAAGCAAAAAAAGAAGAATTTAAAGGTAAATTCAAAGAGGTTTTAAACTCGAAAATAAAAAAACAACTTCCCAATATTAAAAATGAAGATACTTTTAAAAACTCCTTCCCTGAATACCATAAATGGATAACCGAAACTATTCCTAAACTAACAGAAGTAGATTAATAACCTAAATAATTATGCCGTTCCCGCCGAAAAGGCGGTCGGGCTTTCCCTCCAATCTTTTGCAAGATGCAGGCAAAAGGATTTCCGTTCAATCCCTAACGGAAAAAATCACTATCTTAGTTCCACAAACTAATTCCCATGACACACAAGTATCATGAAATAAATTTTTAAAACTATTCATGCGGATATTGACTCTTTTATTATTATTTAGTTCCATTTCTTTAGTGTGTGCTCAAAATGCAAATGGAAAGGACACGTTAGACAATCACTTAAGGGCACAGATTATATTACAAGACACATTAAAATTTGATTCTAAATGTAATGATTGTATATTGGAAGGCGTGTTTAAATTTAAAGTTAAAAGGATATTTTGTGAGCATAAGTATACAGCCGAATACATTTATGTTAAGACTGGTATTAGTCAGAATAATATTTGGTTTTCAAAGGATGGTTTTTACTGGGTACTGTTTAAAACAGAGGAGAGGATCAATGAAATACCCGTGTACCGGCACTCTGGAAATTTTTAGAAGAGATTTTCCTCACAGGCTTAAGCTATACGGTACAACGTGGTCAAGATTGTCTGATAAAAAAATATGACACTGTGAAGCATATAAAAATAATCTTATTTGCGAATTTAATACTCTTTGTTTTAATGATTATCATAGCTACGCTATGGTTTTCCGTTTTTGAAGGGAAAGAAATGCTTTATGGACTTTTCTTAATGTTATATTATATAGTGGTTTCTATTATCGGATTAATTTTTATTAGTTGCTATCATTTTTCTCTCGTTTATTTTAGTTCAAGGAGCATTTCGATTACAGCATTAAAAAAAATTGGAATTATTCTAGTACTAAATGTAATTTTTGATATTTGGAGATTTTGTGTTTTACCAACATGGCCTGCTTCTATTGAATTTCTTAAGTCCGCCATGATAATAATGGGCTTCAGTATCCTTGTGGTACTTTCGTATGAACTGACTTTACGCCTTTTTAAAAAATGAGACTGGTATTAGCCAAAATAATATTTGGTTTTCAAAAGATGGTTTTTACTGGGTACTGTTTAAAACAGAGGAGAAGATCGATGAAGTACCCGTGTACCGACACTCTGGAAATTTTTAGAAAAGATGCGATATTTAGTACATTATGAAGTAATGACAGCGACATATAAAAAATCGAGAATTTTTTTTGCGCAGTATGCTGCAAAGAAAAACTAATATTATTAAAATCGTTCTAATAAAGTGTAACATTATTGCACCATTTTATTTAATATGAAATGTCTTTTCATTGTTACAGCAATGGTCGCCACCGTTTATACGTGCAGTATAAGCTCCTTTAGGTTGCAAGGATAAATCAATCTTTAAATGTCCAACAAAACTTTCTGAGCTATATACTTTTTCTCCTTTTGAATTAAAAATTTCCACAGTAGAGCTATTGCAGGAGCAATTAATTTTAAACCATCCCTTTAAAGAATCGGGCTTTATTGTAAAACAACTATTAATTTTTTTAGAGTTCTGCGAACCCTCCTGTCCGTTAGAATTAGTAACAGGTTTCTTTTTTTCAGGGTTATTAACTGTCTGCGCGAAATTATTTGTCGCGAGAACAAAAATAAAAAATAGTATAAAATATTTTGTCATTGTATTATGTTTTTGTTGTCCATAGAATAAGTCCTAACTGAATATGTTTTTCATTTATTCTTTTAAAATGTGATTTAAATCAATGGGTACTATTATCCATCCATCGCTATTTGAATAAGGTCCGCCACCAGGCTGAATTCTTATAGGAATTTGAAACTGATACTGATTTTCTGTATAATCAGTCAAAAGCCATGCGCTTTTCTTTACGGCTTCATTACAAAGATCAGCATAGGGACATGTGCTAGTTAAAGGCTTAACAGATTTTATTTTGCTTTTAAGTATAGATATTGAAATAATACAAGAATCAGCCGTGGGTGTTATAGACTTAAGAGAAGTGATTAATTTTTGCGAAATAGGATTGGTCTTATTCATTAATAGTTCATAAAAATTTATATAGAATTGAGATATAAAAACTTTTTCCATTGCAGTGAAATATTCAGCTTGCTGTTTTGTAATAGACAATTCTGGTTTTGCAACAAATTTCCCGGATGAGTCATAAATCCAAGTAATTTTCCGTAAAAATTCCTTTCGTTTATTTTCCATTAAAGAATCTGTTGCTCCCGAAGGTGGTCCGTACTCTCTTTCAATTTCTTTTTCACAACAAGAAATTGTTTTTTCTGCGGAGTATAAACAAAGCTCTGACTTTTTTTCTCTAATCGCACGTCTTCGCGGCTCTATTTCTGTGGAAGCGTTTTGTGCCAAAAGGTTTTTTGGGAAGTTTTTTAAGGTAATCGTTGCGCTATCTAAAAAACAAGGTCTAATCTGTGGATTTGCGTATCGGTTATTCGCCAAAGCAATAAAGACATCAGCCTTTAACAACCAAAACTCAGCACTATTAGTACACAGACAGTTTTTTTCAATTTTTAAAATTTCACTTTTTACTGCAAGAAGTTTTTCATACCTTTTTTGTTCATTGTTTTCACCTGAATATTTTTTGTAGCATAGCTTTATAAAATCTTTTTCGCAACAATTACTTTGAGCTTGTGCTTTTGCAAATAAAAATACGATTAAAAAAATACTGAAATATTTCATATTTAGTAGTAACAATTATTCATGATGGTTTGCGAGCAGGTTTCAATTTTTTGCTTTGTCAATTTACACATTTGAGCGTTAACACGCAAAAAATTGGGCTTAGGCGCTATTAGCAGTTGTTAATTTCGAGTTATATTATGTCCGACTTCAACCGTGTCCCCTTCATATGTTATGCTTTTAGTTTTATATCCCAAAAAAAGGTAAGGTTTTATAACTTTATAATAATAATACTTAAAAACAAATACATTTATTTTGTCCTGAGAGGTTGAATCATAAGTTTTACTTAGAATCTTTTTTTGTTTTTCTCTTTTACCAATAAAAAGAAATTTGTTTTCCGACCACAACGCTTCATCAATCAAATTCAGATCATTCGCTGCTGGCTCTAAAGAATATGCAGAAGAATCAGCAAAACGAGGATATTCTATATCACATTTTTCGCAATGCTGATTGAAAAATTCAAATTTTTTAGAGTCAAGCCACACTCTCCAATCAAAGCGCACGTTTTCATATTCTAGCAACAACGTGTCTAACTTTCCTAAATTGGTTGCTGTGTCTGATTTAATTAAGTCTGTTCTATCAATACACTCTACAAAAGAAACATTTATTTTAACTGTGTCCGAAAAAGTTGTTTGTTGATTAGTTTGTTTTGTCGAATTGTTGCAATTCGTCAGCACAAGCAAAAATAATATAGGGAATAATTGCTTCATTGTAGCTGTTATTAGTATTTTTTGATGTTCCTTTATCAATCTATTTCAAGAGTGTTTCTACATCTGTAAACTCAACAGTTATTCTAATTTCTTTCATGCCATCCCATTCAAAAGGATCGCATTCGATTATGTAGTTTGATTCATTAAGCCGTGATTTAGTTCTAAATGTTTTATCAAATGGTATTGATTTTCCTTCAATTTTTATAATGTTTCCATTTAACTCTTGCCTTGGGATGCAAATTTTTGCTTTTACAAGTTTAGATTTATAAAACCAGTATTGGAAATCGTGTTCCTCATATGTAATCGAAAATAGTTGTGTAGTTTCCGTCTTATACACATTTTTTATTTCTCCGAGTTGCCATTCTTTTTTTATCTTCTCTAAATCTTCACCAAGTGCAATATTATAACCTGCAATATTGCATTTAACCATTCTGTGATCCTGTTCTGTAGTTGAACAAGAAGTGAAAAGTTGAGAGATTAGTATTACTATATGAAAAACAATAGAAACTTTAAAACAGATAATATAGTTTTTCATGGCTCCAAAGCTTTTGTTTCAAATAGTACTATTTGCATTTTAAGTACGTTTCACGTCTATATACCTTTTTCAAATCCCAAATCAAAATGAGTTCTTTATTCGTCAATTTTTTTATGATTATTTTGTTGTCTTCAGTATCATCAAGTGGAATTTTATAACTCAGAATAGTATCATTTATCATATAACTATGTTGGTCAAAACTAGGTTCTTTACTATTTCTCATTATGCCGTCCTTAGTAAAATAATATGTTCCACGATATTTTGTTTCGGCCTCATCAAATTGCTTGACAGTCACTCCGGAATCTTTATCAATCCATTTCATATCAATCCGCATCCATTTTCCTACAATACTTGCTTTGGGATCAATTTGTGAATGCAGACCGCCAATCTGAATACCGGCAAATAAAATAAATATTCTAACACGACTTCTCACTCATAGTAAATATAGTAAATTTTTATCAACGTGTTAAAAGACCATTCCTAATGTAAAATTTAGTAAAGGATTGCTCTCATCCAATCCCACTATTTCTTCATAAGCTCTCTCATTAAATAGGCCTTTATTATTCTTTCCTTCTATATCTTCTTGCAAATAAAATAACATCACCTTGAGTCCTATAAATTATATCATTATAAAAAACATCGCCATACCCTCCGCCAATATACATTTTCCAAGACGATCTGCAACCAGCAATGCAACCGGTAATGCTTCGATACAATGTATCGTTACTAATTTTCCATTTACCTTTCAAAATTCTCTCAACTTTAACAATCTTATCGGTAATCGTATCCAAAACCGAAACACTGTCGT
>JAYTSW010000316.1:0-5438 GCA_043745425.1 Sphingobacteriaceae bacterium
TGATAAAACTTACAACGTGCTTTATTTAAATCCCGGAGCATGTGGAGTACATGGTTTTCATAAGGTAAAAACGGTTGTGCGTTTGGAGATTGACGGAAAGGAAATGAAAAACCTTGAAGTTATTGAGTTGGGGAATAGGGCGTAGTTGAACCGCTCTGTTTATTTTTCGTAAAAGTGTTTATGAAAAATAAATACGACACCTCTGTTGTTTTTCTGTATAGTATAGGAAAAGAACACCTACTGCCACAGGATTTCAGGCAAAAAATTCCTTATTCAACCATTGCCGACTGGCGTCAAACGGATTACAGTCAGTATTTAGGGAATGAGTTTCGGTGCTTTTTCGATCAGGCTTTTAGCAGCGCGGAATTAAATTATCGTTACCACGGATAGAAAAAAGAATGGGAATAACGACGATTAGGGATTAAGCGCTTAATCGTGGTGATCAGCTTAATTAAGCGCTTGAGAGTTTTATGGAAACATGGCAATACTTCGACATATTGCCCCAGTAGCTGCAAATCCGGTGGTTATAACAATTCATGTACTGAATTGAATATTTAACAAAGGAAAAGTAGTATTTAAAGGATATTCTCTTCATTTTACTTTTACTGTTTAATAAGTTTCCCCATTTTAAGATTCTCTCCTTTAAAACTTACAGAATAATTATATATTCCGTTTGATAGTTTAGCTAGACTGATTTCATTTAATCCCATAGACACGTTTTGTGAAAGTACAATTTCTCCAAGCATGTTTGAAATTGTCAACCTCGCGGAATTAAGTTCAAAATTAATTGAGAAGATAATGGAGTTGTTTGTAGGAATCGGATATGTTGTAATATTTGTATCTTCAACCAATTCTTTTATTCCGACACCAAGACATGAGAATTTAGCAACGAAAACACTTTCTACTCCAGTCAAAGTAAGAGTGTTTGTTCCTATTACAAGCGGATTTGCAAAAAAATCGCTTCCAATAAAAACATCTCCCGACTGATTAACAGCTAAACCATTTTGATCGTCGCCGCCTCCTTCAAGTGTCGAGTAACAAATTAAATTACCATTAGGATCAAACTTAGCCATTAGCATTGCATCATTTGTTCCAGGAGAATTAATTGTACTTGTTCCAATTGTAATTGAATTGCTAGATATTTTTCCTGACAAATAAACTCCGGTTGAATGAGTTGCTACTGAATACCCCACATCAACGTATGAACCTCCAATACTTTTGGCCCAAAGCGGTGTGCCATTCGTATTGTACTTTACTAAAAAAATGTTTCGATTTCCAACATTTGAAATAGTATAAGTGCCAAAGCTCATAGTGGGGCTAAAAAAATAACCTGTTAAATAAGTATTGCCTGATGGATCTGTGCTTATTCCATTCCCTACATCTTGAGAATAACCAATACCTCTTTTGACCCATTGAATATTTCCTAAAGAATCATACTTTGCTAGAAATGGATCATAACTCCCTATTGAAGTATTAATTGTATCAAATAGAGCGGAATAGCCATTCATAGTTCCCCCCACATAAACATTTCCATTCGAGTCTGTACTTATAGAATTGCCACCGACCCCGCTTGATCCACTAGTACCTTGCGCCATCCTGCCCCAAAGCGCATTACCGTTAAAGTTATATTTAACAAGAAACATTTTTGAAGTAATAGAAGTGGTTGATAAAGTCACTGATCCAAACTTAATTGTATCAGAACTAAATTGACCAGTAACGAAAATACTCCCGTTCAAATCACATTCTACTGAATTACCGGGACTATAACTACCATTTCCACTTGATCTTTTTGCCCAGAGAATATTTCCGTTAGAATCGTATTTTGCAATAAAAAAAGCCCCACCGCTGATTGTGTAAGAATCGAGTGTTAGAGTTGGGGCAGCGCATATACCAGTGATAATAACATTTCCTTGTGGATCATTACAAACAGAGTTTGCCCAACAATAATTAGAGCCACCAGCACTCTTTGCCCATAATACATTTCCATTTGGGTCGTATTTTACGAGAAAAACGTTTGCATTTGTACCGCCTGTTGTTTTAGAATTTGTTAATGTGTAAGTTCCAAAAGAAACACTTGTCGTATCAAACGAACCGGTGACATAAACATTCCCATTAAAATCAACACTTGTATCAAACCCCTCATTTAGACCTCCACCAATAGAATTTTGAGCCCAATGCCAAGTTTGAGAATATGAGGTTTGGATCAAAAGTAAAAAAAGAAATATAAATTTATTTTGCTTCATATATTTAACCATGTTTTCTTTAATAATCTGCTTATTCCTTAACGAACTTAGAATTTGTAGCCCGTACGGGAATCGAACCCGCATTTCAACATAAATATAAGCAATTTCACTCTTGTTCCGCTTTTTCTGAATGCAAATCTACGGTATACCGTAGATTTGAGATCCTGAACCGTTGTTCAGGATGACACAGTGTACCGAAGTATTGAGATCCTGAATCAATCCCGATAGCTATCGGGACAGGATGACAGGGTGCACCGTAGATTTGAGATACTGAACCGTTGTTCAGGATGATAAGGTGTACCGTTAGTAAGCTTTATCCCCAAAAATAAAATCATAAATTAAATAGGGCAGTAATAATACCGTCAGGCATATACTAAAGAGTAGGGCTGCTGAATTAAACAAAGCTGTTTTTATAATTGTAAAAGGCATAATAATCGTGTTTATGCTTTGACTACAGGAAAATGAAAAGGTTTAAGGGGGAATAAAAGAATTATGGAAATTTTTTATAAACCTCTTTGCGATGTTCACAAACAACGAAGTAAACAATTTCATTCTCGATTTTTAAACCAATCCGGTAATCACCGATTCTTATTCTGTAATATAAATCGTATCCGGCAAGTTTCTTTAAGTTTTTTATTTGAGTAGCATTCTTCGACGATTCTACCTGAATAATGCACTCTTCAATGGAATTCTTGAGGTTTTTGTTTTTAAGTTTCTTTAACTCTTTAAGGAAGGATTTTTTAAAATCAATTTTCATTTACCCAAAGCTTTCATTATTTCATTCCTGCTTACCGATGAGGTCTTCATGCCAGCCTCGATCTTTTGCGCAAATTTCCAATCCTCAACTTCAGAATTAGTAAGTGCCTTGGCAGACATGCCAAGTTTTTTAGCCAGGCTTATAAGAAATACTAGGTCAGACTTCTTTTCAACATTAATTAATACAGTTTCCATAGTAATACATTTGTTATACAAATTTACAAAATTTTGGTGAGTATTTTTGAAGAAAGAAAAATATTATTCTACCACCACTTTAGCCCGTCCAGTACGGCCATCGGCATCTACTTTTATCAGTAAATAAATCCCTTGCGGAATATGAGGAAGTTCTAACCTGTAATAAGAATTTTCCATTAGCTCAAATTTTGATAGTTTATATAATTTTCCGTTTGAACCGTATAATTTAAACTGAGAAAATTCAAAACCTGAACCTTCATTCGAAACATTTATAAAATCGTGGGCAGGATTAGGAAACACATTTAAGTTATATAAACCTGTATTTTTAATGTCACAAGATCTTTCCCATGCATTTAATTGTTCAACTACCCATTCGCGTTGTGTTTGAATAAACGGAAAAATACCCGGATACCGTATGCGAAGTACAAATGATGATTTTGTAAGGGACACCACGTCTTCCATTTCTTCAGTCAATCCATTTGCAAAACCCGAATAAGAATTCAATCTGTTTGGATCGTTTCTGTAAGTTTCATCAATTAAATTATGCCATTTCAATAATTGTGGACCTAAATTATCTAATGTAAATTTGGTTTGAATAAAATCACAAGCGTAATTCAAATATTCATTCTTATAATCATCGAATTGAAATATTTTTTTCAATAAAGGGCGTTTATCAAATTGTTTTGCCGGAATTAAATAACCGTCTATAGCAGTTGTCCCGCTTAATACTTTTATATCCTGAAACGTTTCATTCATGTCCCAAGGAATCCATCTGAATTGTCCATCCGGATGATCATACAGAAAAAAATTATTTCCGCCGCTCCAATAGCTATCCCAGCTTCTCACGCATTTTTCTACAACTAATGCTTTCAAATACGAATGAATATCAAATTTACTTTCAAATTTTTGTCTAAAATCATCGCCAGTGTAATTGTTTAAAAAATCCACAAAATTGATAAAGTTTGTCCAGTCATCCGCAGTTGTATTGGTGGTTAGTTTTAAGCCTTGGTCTTTATACTTTTGTTTATCATCTCCCTGCCAATTTAAAGGTACTGATGCACCTCTATCGGTTTTATATAAATTACCATCATTAAATGCGCTGCCATATTTCGATTTGAGAAATGTTTTGTCTACATTTTCAATTATTAAATGCAAGCCAATATATTCTCCATTAACCCACAGTTTGGCGTAAGATGTACGCGAAGCGAATAAACCAGCGTCTCGCATTAATTTATTGCAAGTGGCATCGTGCATTAGTGAAGGGTCGTTAATAAAAATATTAAGATCTAATTTTTTTAATCCGTCAAATGTTTGACTATTGTTGAATTGATCAAATGCAATTTTTAAAGGATTTTTTCTTCCAAAATTGGATAATGTGTTAGAGGCATTTCCTTTTTCTCGAAAGCCACAATTGGTAATTTTAACTCCATCAAACTTCACATCACACGTATGGTAAACCTCAGGATATAAAGTAGGGTTGGTAATGTTGTTATGGAATTCTGCTTCAAGGGTAGCGAACCAATCTTCTAGTGGAGTGGTAATATAAATTTCATGTATTATGGAATCATTAAATACAATTGTGCCCGACTGCGAAAAAACAGCGAGATTAAAACAAATGAATATGTAAACAATTATTTTTTTCATTGACCGAAAATCCGACGTTGTGTATTTAAATACGTGTAACGTTTCTTAAAATTCTTGCGCATAAAATGAAAACCAACACTAAAATTAGAACCCAAGGAATTATTTTTATTAGCCAGAGGAATTTGTATCCCGAATTTTAAATGAACTCTTACATGGGCAGCTAATTGTACTTCGTAACCCGTAAATGGTTCAAGACATGCCTGCGCTCCATTATTGTTTTTTACATTCATGAAATTAAACTCTCCGCCCATAAAAAAAGCACGCTTCCGTAAATAAGTTGTGTGGCCAAGGTAACGTTGGTAACCTGCACCAACTTTTGTGATAGCGTAAGGTTTAGCAGGGGAGTAAAGGAAACTGAAATAATAGAGATTGTTACTTCTGATAGCGTACCCAATTTTATATTGATAACCTGCTGCGTTTCCACTCATAGCCTCATTTCTGAAAACAGAAAAATATGGAATGTTGTAATAACCAAAATTGGCGCCAACAAAAACAGTCTTAAATTTTTTGCCAACTATAGTATCAATGTCATCCCATTTAATAATGTTTATCGATTCATCAATTTTCTTCAGTTTTAATTTAACAGAATCGCTCTCAACG
>JAYTSW010000317.1:0-20736 GCA_043745425.1 Sphingobacteriaceae bacterium
TGTTGTATAAGGTGAAGTTTAGGAGAAATACTATCGATGGCGTCTATAATGTAAGAGTATTTTTTCTGAAGCGTTTCCTTCATCATATCCGGATCTTGAAATTCTTTAACCGTGGTTAAATTAATATCCGGATTAATATCTTTTATGCGTTGCTCCATTAACAAAGCCTTACTTAAACCATGTGTTGATGAAAGCGCTTGTAGCTGACGATTACGGTTGGTAGGATCAACAAAATCACCATCAATAATCGTCATACTTCCAACTCCCGCGCGGGCAATCGCTTCCGCGGCGTAAGAGCCAACGCCTCCAAGTCCAACCACTAACACATCAGCGGCCATTAATTTTTCAATTCCTTTTTTCCCAACCAGTAATTGGGTGCGTTCCATCCAGGCATTATCCATAAATAAGACTCAATTTTTAACAAATTTAGAATTAATTCAATTATATGTGTTACTAAATTTTGGATTTAAGAGTAGGGTACGGTATTTGTTGAACCAAATTATTAGTTGTAAATTGTATTAAATTAAACCGTATGAAAAAACTTTTACTCATTTTGTGTATTGGATTATCTCTTATAAATAAAAATAATTTATTAAGCCAGATTCCTAATCTTGTTAAAGATATTTATGTAGGAATAAATCAGAGTAACGCCGGACTTTCAGGTATAGCTTACGGAAGCGGAATATTATTGAATGCCAATGACGGAATTATTGGTTCCGAATTATGGTTTAGCGATGGTTCCAATGCAGGAACTGTTTTAGTTAAGGATATGAATAGCGGAGCCTCTGGCTCTTCTCCTAGCGGATTTACTGCACTTGGAACGAAAATACTTTTTGTAGCAACTGATGCAACAAATGGAACAGAGCTTTGGATAACAGATGGAACATTGGGGGGTACTACACTTGTAAAAGATATTGAACCAAGTACAGGCTCCTCTTTTCCTTCAAACTTTATGATATTAGGATCTAAAATTCTTTTTCTGGCAACTACTGCTACAAACGGAAGAGAATTATGGATAACTGATGGAACTACAGGAGGCACAACTTTAGTAAAAGATATTTGGCCGGGTGCTACAACTTCAGCTATTGTACAAATGACGAATTCAGGTTTAGGGTATGTTTACTTTATTGCGAATGACGGTACGGCCGGAGAGGAATTATGGACGAGCGATGGCACAACAGCAGGAACATTCCTTTTAAAAGATATTTTACCGGGTTCAGGGTATTCTAATACTCAGATTTTTAAAATGGCCGGACCAAATATTTATTTTTCAGCGAATGACGGTGTGATTGGAAAAGAATTATGGAAAAGTGACGGTACAACCAGCGGGACTGTTCTTGTAAAAGATATAATACCTGGTGCAACAGGGACATTTAGCAACTCAATAATTCCGGAATGCATCGCTTACAATAACAAATTGTTTTTTATTATTAACGAACCAGCCAATGGGACCGAAATTTGGGAAAGTAACGGAACAACAGGAGGAACTATTGTGAATAATATTACTACAAGTACATTAAGTACCAGTTTTACTTCTAATCTTTATATTTATAATAATGATATGTATTTTTTCAGAACTACGTTTGCAAGCGGGAACAATGATACCGTTTGGTATTATAAAATTACTAATAACGTAACTAACACAACTATAATTAAAAAATACCCCGGGGCGTATTCCACGAATGCAAATAAGTTTCAATTTCTTCAAACCAATAATACTAAATTCATAGCTGCTAATAGTTGCGGGTCAAGCACGAGTGGTATTTATTTTTTTGTTTCGGATGCAACCGCTCCCGGTTCTTATTTTGCTGCAGATTCGTTGTATTGCCTGTATTTAAATCAACCTAATTTTACAGTCCCCTTTATTAGTAATAATTGGATTTATCCTGTCGCCAAAGCAAATGATTATGAATTGATGAATATAAATTATACCACTGGCGTAAATTCCCAGGTTAAAAACATTAATGCAACTAATAATTTTAATAATTCTATTGGTTCCGGTTCCGGTTGGGCGTTCACAAATTACTTCTTTAATAATAGATACTATTTTCTTAGTGACGGAGGTAGTACAGGGCTCGAGCTATACGTAACCGATGGAAGTAGCGGTGGTACGAATTTACTCTTAGACATTTATACGGGTGTAAATTCAGGTCCCGTGAATCCAGGCAATGGTGATTTTAAAGCCATTGTAACTGCAAACAACATGTTCTTTTACGCCAACGATGGCTTTACAGGAAGAGAATTATGGGCAATTGGCACAGGTCCTTTAAGTGTAAGCGAACCGAAAAAACTATTTGATAATATTTTCGTTTATCCAAATCCTGTAAATGATAATTTGTATTTCAATTTAAGCACTGAATATTTTTTGAAAAACAGAACAAACTATTTTATTTATAATTCTGTAGGACAATTATGCAGCGAGGGAACCCTGCAAGAAAATAAAATGAATGTTTTAGGCTTAGCAGATGGATTTTATACCATTAATTTGAAATCAGAGAGCGGGATTACAACTTTAAAATTTGTAAAGAACTAAAGTATCTCTTCCATAAAAACGCGTTGGTAATTATTTTTTAATTGTTCTTGTAAAATAGTTTCATCAATGCCTAAAATTTCGGAAGCACGTTTATAAATATTTCTTATCGAAACTTTCCCATCGTCAGTTTCTAAAAAAAAGTTTTTACGGCCAACGTGCTTTATAACTTCGCTTGCATTAGAGCCTTCATCTAATAATGCTTTTCCGAACGATAATAAATATCCATTCTTTAATAAATCATCGGCAATATTTTTATTGTTATTGAAGCCGTGAATGATGACAGGAACTTTATTGCCCATTTTTTTCAAACAAGCAATTAATTCATTAAAGGCTTTTACGCAATGAATGATTAATGGTTTTTGAACCTCGTTGGCAATTTGAATTTGTTCGCAAAATATTTTTTGCTGTAAGTCAAAATCAACATCAATTAATTTATCTAACCCGCATTCGCCAATTGCTAAACAGCGACGATTTCTGCTAATGGTATCCATCTCCTGCAAAATATCATTTACATCTTTGTCGATTTTCCAAGGATGCACACCAAAAGAATACAGATTTGGTTTTTTTGCATCAGGTTTATGCACACTAACCAATTCAACCTTGGCTTCCATCGACTCTTTATGGGTATGAATGTTAATAAACACGTCTGAAATTTATAAAGCTTTTGCGAAACAATATTACAAAAATGGATAAATTGCCTCTTGAAATGAGTCAAATATCTTATAACAATCTAACGTCAATAACCTTAAGCCACTTGGAAACTATTGTTGGCAAGGAGTTTATAAGCGTAGACAAGGAGCAATTTGAGAAATATGGCAGGGATGAAACGGAAGATTTAGTGTTTTTTCCTGAAGTTGTGCTAAAACCTCAAACCGTAGAACAGGTTTCAGAAATCTTAAAATGTTGTAACGAGCAAAAAATTCCGGTAACAACCCGAGGGGCTGGAACAGGATTAAGTGGAGGAGCGCTTCCTATAAAAGGTGGCGTGTTGTTGAGTATGGAAAAGTTCAATAAAATTTTAAATATTGATACAAGAAATCTTCAGGCAACAGTTGAGCCTGGTGTTATCAATTATATTTTTCAGGAAGAAGTAAAAAAGCTGAATTTATTTTATCCACCCGATCCTGCAAGTTGGGGAAGTTGTAGTTTGGGAGGAAATATTGCGCATAGTAGCGGCGGACCAAAAGCGGTGAAGTACGGCACAACGCGTGATTACGTTTTGAATTTAGAAGTTGTATTACCGAGCGGAGAAATAATTTGGACTGGCGCCAACACCTTAAAATATTCTACCGGATACAACTTAACACATTTATTTGTGGGGAGTGAAGGAACACTTGGTGTTGTGACTAAAATTGTTTTTAAATTAATTCCGTTACCGAAATTTGATTTGTTGATGTTAGTTCCTTTTACAAGTGCAGAAAAAGCTTGTGAAGCAGTTGGTGAAGTTTTTAAAGCAGGAATTACACCGAGTGCGATGGAATTTATGGAGCGCGATGCAATTAATTGGAGTATAAAATATGCTGGAGAAGTGAATTTCACCATCAAGCCAGAATGGGAAGCGTTGTTGTTGGTAGAAGTGGATGGAAATAACATGGATGTATTGTATAGCGATTGTGAAGTCATCAGTGGCATAATGCAACAACATGAATGCGATGAAATTTTATTTGCGGATACCGCAGATCAAAAAGCTTCACTTTGGAAAATAAGACGTAAAGTAGGAGAGGCTGTAAAAAGTAATTCGGTTTACAAAGAAGAAGACACTGTTGTGATGCGTGCTGAATTACCAAAATTATTGCGTGGTGTAAAAGACATTGGAAAAAAATACGGATTCAGTTCTGTTTGTTACGGTCACGCCGGCGATGGAAACTTACATGTAAATATTATTAAAGGCGAATTAAGTGATGAAGTGTGGAACAATGCATTGCCAAAAGGCATCACCGAAATTTTTGAATTATGTAAATCTTTAGGAGGAACTATTAGTGGCGAACATGGTATCGGATTAGTTCAACAAAAGTACATGTCAATTATTTTTCCGCAGCATCAACTTCAATTAATGCGCGATATTAAAAAAGTTTTTGATCCTAATTGTATTTTAAATCCCGGGAAGATATTTGGGTAGAGCCACAGATTGCGCGGATGTTCGCGAATTTATTTTTTAATCATCTGTGAAATCTGCGGCTTACTTTACAATCAACTTCGTCCCTTCCCAAACCAATTCAGAATAATCGGCGGAGATGTGCCATTTAACGCGGCCATCAGGAAGTGTGTCTTGCGAAGTGTAAGAAGGAACTTTTAACTCTACGTGATCTGCCAAATGTTCAACACCTTCAATTAATGCACGCCAATACAAAGTACCAGTGTTTTCGGTGTTGAAACGGAGTTTTAGAGTTTTCTTTGACATAGTTTAAAGATAGCAATAGTTTTAGATACCCAAAAATGTGAGAGAGATGAGTAATATCAGGTTCAACCCCTTCGGGGTTGGCTGCTTCTTGTTTTTATGATTTTTTTATTGATATTGGACGCCTTTAGCGTCTCGATAATGGCGACAGATATGATAAATCATTGAATTAAAAGACTCCGGAGGAGTCTAATATTAATAACAGGACCACATCGTAAAGCTCACAACCCTGAAAGGGTTGAATACAATTCGAAGCTGACATTACTTCATATACTTATCCTTAATCTCACTATAGCTTGGGATATTTCTCCAATGCCAGTTCATCACAACTGTACCGTTTTTCATTAAAATTAATCCTGGATTACTGCGAATCATTGTTTTTAAAACAATTCCATCAACACTTGCAAAATCATATAATGCATTATGCGCGTGTTTGTAATCGTCAATTTCTTTTGTTCCTGAAGACGTCATGCCAATAATTTTCTTTCCGTCTTTTGTAGCTAAAGTATAGAAGTCGTTTAGTTTAGCGTGAAGTGAAGAATTATCTTCTGCTTTTGTAATATCATAACACACTAAAAAGAAACTGTAATCTTTAGTGTTTAAAATACTGTCGGTAATATTTACACCTTCTATACTATTTACAGTGAAGTCAGTAATTTTTGGTGGGTTAATAGCATCGTGAATTAAAATATTTTTTGTGGCGTTCCATTTCCAATTCAAAGTATCTTCCCATGGATAATTTTTCATGGTAAATTCTTTTAACTCATCAGTTTTTATATTCTCATAGACGAATCCGGATTCATAAACAGCGGGTTGATAATCGGAACCTGCTTTCATATTATCTTTAATGTTCATTCCGATTGCGTAAGCTCTGAAATCTAGTGGTGGTAAATTGCGGTACGCATACATTGGGAATGCGATAGAAGCAACTGCGCCAACCATAAAAATTGTTCCTGTGAGGGTAGTGAACATAAGTTCGTTAATGTGTTCTTTGCCTGCGAATAAAAGTGTAATTAAAATTAACAATGCAATATCTTTCCAGAAACTTTCCCAAGGTTTTAATTTTAAAAAATCGCCAAAGCAACCACAATGCGTTACTTTATTATAACACGCCGAATAAAACGTTAAGAAAGTAAAGAAGGCAATTTGTGCAAACAACAACCAGAGTGCTAAATCTCTTTTGTATCCAAGGAGTAGCATAATTCCCAATAACATTTCGCTCACGCAAATAATAATAGCTAATGGTAAAGCAATGTGAGCAAACCATTCGAACATGGCTAAACCTGTATCTGCTTTAAATACTTCAAAATATTCTTGTAATTTATAAGAGAAGCCAAGCGGGTCGTTAGCTTTAATGAATCCGGAAAAAATAAATAAACCTCCCACTAAAATACGCGCAATGTGTGTTGGCCAAGGTGAACGTGCAATAAGTGAAGCGCCGTTTATCAGAATTAATAAAATTCCTAAAATTACTGCAAGGGTTGTTTTGCTAAAGCAAGGGGGACAAATAAAATAAAACAATGCAGCTAATCCGATTGACCAAATAGCGCGGAATAATTTTGAGGATAGAAATTTTTTCATGTTGATTTAGTTTATTGTTCCTATGGCTAAAATTAAACCAGAATGGCTTAGATAAAAATTCTTTAGTATTTTTTAACTAACTAAGTTCTTAACTATCCAGCTTAATAAGAGCGAAAACCGAATAATTCATCATATCCATATAATTAGCATCAACACCTTCTGAAATGATGGTTTTCCCCATATTATCTTCAATTTGCTTCACGCGGAAAATTTTCATTAAAATAAGGTCGGTTAAAGAACTTATTCTCATATCACGCCAAGCTTCGCCGTAATCGTGATTTTTATCTTCCATTAATTGTTTAGTGGCAGCAACATGTTTATCAAACAAACGTTCTACCTCATCTACTGGTAAGTCCATTCGTGTATCATCAGTCAATTCAAGCTGAATCATCGAAATAACGCAGTAATTAATAATACCAACGTATTCGCCTTTAATATCGTCGACCACTTTTTGAGTGCCTTTGCTTTCAATGCTTTTTATACGCTGGGCTTTAATATAAATTTGGTCGGTAAGCGAAGGAAGGCGTAAATTGCGCCATGCGGTGCCATAATCTTTCATCTTTTTTAAAAAGATATCTTTGCATAGCTTTATAGCCTTATCGTATTGTACACTTGTAGTTTGCATAATGAGCACTAAAATTAAAGAAAATATACCAAACCACTACCAAATAAATGCTAAAAAGCTTTTGTTCGAAAAACCATTGGTAATGGCCATTGTTAATTTAACGCCTGATAGCTTTTATGATGGTGGAAAATATAGTGATGTAAATGATGTTTTGCGCGATGCCGAAGAAAAAATAAAACAAGGGGCAGATATTATAGATATAGGAGCAGCTTCATCGCGACCAAACGCCAAAGAAATTGATGAAACAGAAGAGTGGGAGCGATTGGAACCTGTTTTAAAGGAATTAAGAAAAAAATTCCCTGAAATTTTTATTTCGGTGGATACGTATCGATCATCAATCGCAAAAAAGGTAGCGGAACTTGGAGCAGATATTATTAATGATATTTCTGGTGGGAATTTAGATAAGGAAATGTTTGCTATGATTTCAAAACTTGATGTAGCTTATGTGTTGATGCACATGCAAGGCACGCCACAAACCATGCAACAAAATCCTGAATACGGTGATGTTGTTTTTGAAGTGAAAAATGAATTGGAACAAAAAATAAATAGGTTAACAGAATTAAATTTCAAAAATATTATTCTGGATGTCGGTTTTGGTTTTGGAAAAAATAACGAACACAATTATCAATTATTAAAACAACTTCCCCAATTTTCCGAATTAGGGTTTCCTATTTTGACTGGCGTTTCAAGAAAAAGCATGATTAATAAAATCATTCATACCAATCCGGTAACTGCTTTAAACGGCACAACAGTTTTAAATACGATTGCACTTCTCAACGGAGCAAAAATTTTACGTGTGCACGATGTTACTGAGGCAAAACAAGCGATTGAGTTGGTGGAATTTTATAAGGAAGTTTAATTTGTTTTGGGGCTTCCCCCGTGGGATTGAAAAAATCCAACGGGGTCGGGCTGCTACAGGCTACGCTATCGCTTCGGTTTTTTGCCGAAAAGGCAAAAGAACTAAACCTTCCGCATCCCTAAGCCAAATCTTTCTTCTCATCATCACCCTTAGGTTTAAAGTGATAATGAATGTTCATATTATTTTGCTCTAAAAATTTCTTGTAAGCTTCTTCTTCTGCTTTTTCTTCAGCTTCAAAATCTACGCCATCATCTTCCCAAACAACTTCTTGTCTTTGCGGACCTTCCTTTCTATAATTATAAGCCACAAACACACCTGAAATTGCTCCGAACAAATGTGCTTCCCAAGACACGCCGGGCTCTAAAGGAAAAATGCCGTACATCATCCCGCCATATAAAAAAGCAACTAGTGCAGAGATGACCATTAAAGGACGATGTTTTCGAAACACACCGCTAAAAAATAAAAAAGTTGCTGCTGCGTAAATTAATCCACTTGCTCCGATGTGATGAATGTTTCCATCACTATCATTTCTTCCGCCAACCCATAACCAAATGCCCGACATAAAATAAATCCATAAAAAACTTCCCCAGGCAATGGGTTTGTAAAAATAAAAAGTGAGCATACCTAAAACTAAAATAGGCAGACTATTGCCAGCAATGTGGCCGAGATCAGAATGTAAGAAAGGAGAAAATAAAATTCCTGTTAAGCCGCGAACAGTTCGAGGTGATGTTCCGTAGACCGATAAATTTAAATGATAAAGATTTTCAATTGCAAAAACAATCCACATCAATGCTAAAAAGCAAAGCGGAAAGAAAGATGTTTTTAGTAATTGTTTTTTAATAGAATCTTGCAATTTGTTATAGGATACTTTTATAATCCTTTAATAAAATTACAGTTTTTATTTTTCGCTGTAATGTTAAGAAAACACAAATCCTGAAGGTAAATTTAGTTGTTAGAAAGTTCTTGGTCAGCGCCCAAACAAGGTGAATATATTTCCTTTATTAACTGTTAACTCTCCTTTTGGAGTAATTATTGTCACCAGTTTTCCAAATTTTTTAGCCTTTATATCGTAATTGTCTAACTTAAAATCAATACTATAATCTCCTTTAGATTTATTTTCCTCTGCATAAAAAGCTCCTAGAATCGTTTGAAGTTCTTTTGCCATTTTAAGCCCACCTTTAAATGCTAGAGATTTATTTTCTTGTAAGTTTGGATATCTCTGATCTAAAAAGCTTAGAATTAATGTAGAATCACCTTTAACTACAGTATAATTTAATTCACCTTTATTGAAATCTGAATATTTGTAAAATCCTACCTTAACAAATTTGATTTCAGCATTTTCTTTCACCTCAATCTGACTTAGTCCAACAAAAGGCAATAATAATAGAAGAATAATTTTTTTCATGAGATGTGTTTTATAATTTGTATTCTTTTTTTAATTAGTCTTGCCAGGATATTTTGTCAGTGCCTCTTTTAAACAAATCATCGCGTTATTCAAATCTTCCAAATTCAAAACGTAAGCTAAACGAACTTCATTTATTCCTGAACCCGGTGTTGAATAAAATCCTGTGGCAGGAGCTAACATTACAGTTTGTTTATTGTAATCGAATTCTTCTAATAACCACTGACAAAATTTATCGGAATTATCAATAGGTAAACGCGCAATACAATAAAAAGCACCGCTTGGTTTCGGACAAAACACACCTGGAATTTTATTTAAAGCATCAATCACAAAATCGCGACGAGCAATATATTCTTTTTTCACACCATCAAAATAAGATTGAGGTGTATCTAATGCGCCTTCAGCACCAATTTGTCCGTATGAAGGCGGACTTAATCTCGCTTGGGCAAATTTTAATGCCGATGCCATTACTTCTTTATTCTTGCTAATTAAAGCACCAATACGTGCTCCGCATGCGCTGTAACGTTTCGAAATTGAATCTAATAAAATAACATTATTTTCTATTCCTTCTAAATGCATTACCGAAACATATTCTTTGCCGTCGTAACAAAATTCGCGGTACACTTCATCGCTCAATAAAAACAAATCGTATTTTTTTACTATATCACGTAATGCTTCTAATTCAGCTTTAGTATATAAGTAACCGGTTGGATTACCGGGATTACAAATCATAATCCCTTTTGTTTTTGGTGTAATTAATTTTTCGAATTCAGAAATGGGAGGTAAAGCAAATCCTGTTTCAATTGAACTTGGAATTGGTTTTACAATTACATCCGCTGATCTTGAAAAACCATTGTAGTTTGCGTAAAATGGTTCAGGAATAATTATTTCATCACCAGGGTTAAAACAAGTTTGCATGGCTATTGAAATAGCTTCAGAGCCACCACAAGTGATAATAATATCCGTAAAATCAACATCAATGTTATACGATTTGTAATAGCCGCTTAATTTTTTTCGGTAACTTTCATTACCTGCACTATGGCTGTACTCCAACACTTTAACGGGCGCAGTTTTAACAGCGTTTAAAAAAGCATCGGGCGTTGCAATATCGGGCTGACCGATATTTAAGTGGAATATTTTTATACCTCTTTTTTTAGCGGCTTCAGCAAACGGAACTAATTTACGAATGGGAGAAGCCGGCATTTGTTCGGCTTTATTGGAAACTTTAGGCATAAAATGAAGATTAAAAAAACAGTAAATATACGCATTAAAAACGGTCTCTGATTGAGGAAATCTTTAATTAAATGTTCATAGAAATAATGGGGGACGGCTAAGAAAAGCTTATATTTGACGGTTAATTTTTTATGACCGAAGAACCTTTAGTTGCACGCGAACCAAGACAGTTATACCCTTATCAGGCCGAAGCTGTAGAAAACATTTTTAAGCGCTTAGAGGATTTACCTCCAAATGCAAATTTGTTATTTCAATTACCAACTGGTGGTGGTAAAACCATTATCTTTTCGGAGATAGCTCGCCGTTATATCACAAAATACAAACGCAAAGTTTTAATTCTTACACATCGTATCGAGTTAAGTAAACAAACTTCGGATGTATTGGCAGAATTAGGTATTAGAAACAAAGTGATTAATTCTGAAGTAAAAGATTTACCCGCGCAAAGCGAATATGGTTGTTTTACAGCCTTAGTAGAAACGTTGAATAACCGTTTACAAGAAAACGACCAATTTTTAGAAGATATTGGATTGGTGATTGTGGATGAGGCGCATAATAATTCATTCCGCAAAATTTTCCATTATTTTCAAGATATAAATATTTTAGGTGTTACAGCAACGCCGTTAAGCAGCAATAAAAAATTACCACTTTATCAAACGTATAGCGATTTAATTGTTGGACAAAGCATTCCTAATTTAATTGAACAAGGTTATTTGTGTGAAGGTGTTACTTATTCTTACGATGTAAATTTAAGTTCACTTCGTATTGGTACTACTGGTGAATTTACAGTGGGCTCGCACGAAACATTATATACACAAGCTATGATGCAGAGTAAGTTAATTGAAGCTTACGAAGAAGTAGCAAAAGGAACAAAAACTTTAATTTTTAACGCCGGTATTTTAACAAGCCGCGCTGTTTACGAAACGTTTAAGAAAAAAGGTTATCCTGTAAAACATTTGGATAGTACATTCAGTGATAAAGAACGCGCTGAAACTTTAGATTGGTTCCGTCATACAAAAAATGGTGTTTTATCTTCAGTAAGTATTTTAACCACCGGTTTTGATGAGCCCGAAGTGGAAACTATCATGTTGAATCGCGCCACAAAATCATTAACGCTTTGTCATCAAATGATTGGTCGTGGTAGTCGTGTGTTACCAACCAAAAAACAATTTAAGATTCTTGATTTAGGAAATAATTCTCGTCGTTTTAATCTTTGGCAATATCCTATCGATTGGAAACACGTTTTTGTAGCACCACATTTATATTTAGAACATCGTTATAAAGATGAGTGGGATTATGAATTAGAAAACGATTACGAAATGCCTCCTGAAATTAAGGAGCGTTTCTTAAATTCTTCTCAAGAATCGTTTATCGTTCGCGATCATTATTTGGCAGTTTTACGTCGTGGTTTAAAACCACAAGTTGTGGTTGATGAATCTTTAGAAGATCATTTCGGACGAATAAAAGACAATGCATCTGATTTTGAAGAAGCATTTGAATTATACAATTTGTTAACCGAAGAAATGAAATATCGTGTTAAACAATTTGGTAAATGTATTAACGCCACTAACAATTATACCGATTGGTTATTTCAATCTTATGCAAGTAAATTGCGTCGCCGCTTGATGAACTTTTTTGTTGAATAATGAGCTTTTTCAAAGTATATAAAATTTCGGGCATCGTGTCATTGGTGTTCGGTATACTTGGCGCTTGTTGTTTAGTTAGTCTACGAACTGTTCCTTTTGGATTATTATTTTCTGTTTTAGGATTTATTGTATCTGGCGTAAATGTTTTTTTAGATGCAAAACATGAATTTTCTGGCACGAAATATCCTTTGGGTTATGCAGGAATGATTTTATCGTCTCTCCCAGTTGTATTTTTAATGATTATGATTTTCAGACGTTAATTGAACGCAGTAAATAAATATTTCTCCTTAATAAAATTCAGTCACACTGTTTTTGCTTTACCTTTTGCTATTATTGGATTTTGTCTCGCTATTTATTCAGGCAAAGCTGTTTTTAGCTGGGAAAAATTGATTTTGGTTTTGGGCTGTATGATTTTTGCAAGAAGTGCAGCTATGGCATTCAATCGTTATATCGATAGAACATTTGATGCAAAAAATCCGCGCACTGCTATTCGCGAAATTCCAGCAGGACAAATTAAACCACAATCCGCAGCTATTTTTACTTTGGTAAGTGCGGCTTTATTTATGGTGTGTGCTTATCTGATTAATAAATTATGTTTTTATTTATCGCCAGTTGCTTTATTGGTGATTTTAGGATACAGTTTCACAAAACGTTTTACGCCTCTTTGCCATTTAATTTTAGGATTAGGTTTAAGTCTGGCCCCCATTGGCGCTTACCTCGCCTTAACTTCAGAGTTTGATGTTTTGCCAATTCTATTTTCAATTGTTGTTTTCTTTTGGGTAGGAGGTTTTGATATTATTTTTGCTTTACAAGATGAAGAATTTGACAAAAGTGAAGGTTTAAAATCAATACCTGTTTTATTGGGAAAAGCAAAAGCATTACGTTTATCAGAATTCATGCATTTGATAGCAGGAGCGATTGTTGTTTTTGCTTTTTTTTATGGCGCTTTTTCGTGGTTATACATTGGCGGCGCTTTAGTTTTTATCGGGCTATTAATCTATCAACACTTAATCGTAAAACCAAACGATTTAAGTCGTGTTAATATTGCTTTTGGCACCAGTAATGGTATCGCCAGTGTTGTTTTTTGTCTGTTTGTTTGTCTAGATATTTTCTTGCTCTAGGTTTGTAAATTATCTTGCGTTTTTGTAAATTTGAATATTAAAGAAATAAGATGACAACTGCGGCTATAAAAAAACAATTCGATGGTTATTTACCACTACTAACTACTAAACAACAACAGTTATTGTTAGAAATGGTGAAGAGTTTTTTGAATGTGGATAAGGATACAAAGCGTATTTCTAAGAAGCAATATAACAAGGAACTGAATGAAGCTGTAAGTCGCATCGAAAAAGGTTATTTCGTTACTCATGAAACTGCTTTGAAGGAATTATCTAAATGGTAAAAAAAATTTCTTTTAAAATCATCTGGGATAAACTTGCCTTGGATAATTTCAAGGACATACTCGATTTCCTTTCTAAACAAAGTCCACAAGCTCCAAAAATTGTTAAGGAAGGTGTGCTCACAAGATTAGATATCATTAAGGAAAATGCTTTGATTTGTGAGGCTGATAAGCTTAAAGAAACTCCATCAAAAGAATTCAGAGCGTTCGTAGTTTACAGTTATAGAGTTACTTATCAAGTAAAAGTAGAAGCTAAAGAAATCCGTATCATACGTGTAAGGCATACTAGCAGGGAGCCATTAGGATATTAGCAGATTTATTATTTAGATAAATCCCATTTTTAAGCCCCTCAATAATATTTTTGTAGCTTAAAAATAAAGCTAAATTTGTTGCTCAAATCTTCATTATGGAAGTAAAAGATATTAAAGACACCAACCTAGCGCAAAACCCGGTTATTGCGCAAATGATGCTTAACAATCACGAACAGATTGTTTTTTGTAATGATAATGCTACAGGCTTAAAAGCAATTATAGCAATTCATAATACTGTACTTGGTCCTTCTTTGGGCGGTACACGTATGTGGAATTATAATAATGAAATGGAAGCTTTAACTGACGTATTGCGTTTATCTCGTGGTATGACTTACAAATCTTCAGTTGCAGGATTAAATTTAGGTGGCGGAAAAGCAGTTATTATCGGCGATGCAAATAAAATAAAATCAGAAGCCTTACTTCGTCGCTTTGGAAAATTTGTTGATAGTTTAGGTGGAAAATATATTACTGCTGAAGATGTAGCCATGAGTAGTCGCGATATGGAAATTATCCATATGGAAACGGAATACGTTAGTGGTTTGCCTGAAAATATGGGTGGCAGCGGAGATCCTTCTCCTGTTACAGCTTATGGTGTTTATGTAAGCATGAAAGCCAGTGCTAAAGAAGCTTTTGGCAGTGATAGTTTATCAGGAAAAAAAATTTTGGTGCAAGGTATTGGTCACGTTGGCGAAAGTTTAGTGGATCATTTAACTAAAGAAGGCGCTAAAGTTTACGTAAACGATATCAGTGAAGAGAGAGTAAAAGATGCAGTAAAAAAATACAAAGCAGAAGCAGTTTCTGCTGATAAAATGTTTGACTTGGATATTGATATTTATGCCCCTTGTGCTTTAGGTGCAACTTTAAATGACGATACTTTAGGTCGTTTAAAATGTAAAGTAATTTGTGGCGCTGCCAACAATCAATTAGCCGAAGAGAAAAAGCATGGCGAAATGGTTTTAGCAAAAGGCATGTTATATGCTCCTGATTTTGTGGTGAACGCTGGCGGTATCATCAATGTTTTCTACGAACTGGAAGGTTATAACCGCGAACGCGCTTTAGCGCACGCTGAAAAAATTTACGATACTACTTGGAACATCATTCAGATGGCAAAAACTGAAAAAATTCCAACGTATATGGCAGCAAATCGCTTAGCTGAAAAACGCATTGAAGCGATTGCAAAAATTAATGCTGTGTTATAAAGTGACGAATTACGATTGTAGAATTAAAAAATAAAGGAACTTTATGTCAATTTTTATCACTAATTTTAACCACTAATAAATTCGTAACTCGTACTTCTTAAATCTTAATTCAAAAAAACGTTCTTTATGCTAAATCGTCGATTCCTCCGTATTAAAGTCATGCAAATGCTGTATTCTTTTTTCCAACACGAAAACGCCGATATAGCATTATTCGAAAAAGAATTATTCAAAAGTCTCGATAAAGTTTACAACCTCTACATTTCTGTTTTAGCCCTTTTTACTGATTTGCATCACAATGCACATATGGTAATTGATGAGCATAAAAATAAACGACTTCCAACCGAATCGGATTTAAATCCCAACTTAAAATTTATCAATAATAGTTTATTAGTGGCTTTATCCGAAAGTAAAGAGCTGAAAAACGAAATTGAACGACAAAAAGTTTCATGGATTGATAATTACGATGTAGTTCGTAAATTGTACAACGAGATTTGCGCTAGTGAAGAGTATAAAGCTTACGTTGATTCGGGAGAAAATGGTATTAAAGAAGACAGAAATCTTTTAATAAACATTGTCGTTAACCATTTTGATGAACACGATTTATTAAACCATGTATTTGAAGAACAAAATATTCATTTTGCAGACGATACCTTTTTAGCATTTAACTCAGCTATTCGCACTTTCGAAAATTTCGACGGCAAGTTTAAATTAATGCCATTATTGAAAGATGAAGAAGATGATAAATTATTTGTTTCTACTTTATTCGAAAAAACAATTCAGTACAAAGCACAATACGAAGAATTAATTTCGGCGCATACCAAAAACTGGGAACTCGATCGTATTGCTAATATGGATATGCTATTGATGAAAATGGCGATTGCAGAAATTCTTCACTTAAAAAATGTTCCTGTAAAAGTATCATTAAACGAATACATCGATATTTCGAAGGAATACAGTACTCCCAATAGTAAAACCTTTGTTAACGGTGTGTTAGATAAAATCATTCTTCAACTCAAAACCGAAGGAAAAATCGAAAAATCCGGTCGCGGTTTGCAGGAGTAAGAGCCGCAGATTTCACAGATTTACGCTGAAATTTTAGAGAGCGATGGTTGAGCCCTAAGAATTCATTAACTACTATTATTTATTTGTAGACAAAGTCATGGTGATTCTTCGACAAACTCAGAACGAACCATTTATTTTCTTTCGAAGAACAGGGTCATAGAGATTCTGCGGAAGTTCATGATAAACCATTTATTATAATTCGGAGTACAAAGTCATGGTGAGCTTGCCGAACCATGAAGAAGATTATCTAGAGTATTGGCGCTGAGCTTGACGAAGCGCCAATGAAGCCCCTTCGTCAAGCTCAGGGGCTCGTTGTTTGTGTTCCAATTGCATGGTTCGACAAGCTCACCATGACTCACGTTTCATAACAACCTTTAGTCAAACCCAAAATAACACTGATTTTTGACTGTCTCGATTCGTAAATTCGTACAAATTGGCATTCGTAGTTGTTAATACATTGTTAAAATCGCTCCTTTGTCCAGCGGTTTATTTTTTTTAATATTATCTCCTAAGTAAAACACTATCCCCAGTATGAAGAAGTATTTATCATTATTACTATGCTCGTTTTTTGTATTGAGTTTGACGGCTCAAAAAGATAAAACTAAAAACGAAGACACCTTTAACAAACTCCCTCAAACCTTATTGGTTGAAATTAATAAGTTCCGTAAGAGCAAAGGCTTAGATACCCTTGAGTTTAACGAGATGCTTAACAATGCCGCCGCAATTAGTGTGGCCGCTTATGATGATGGCGGACAAGCGAAAGTAGAAGCGTCGAAAACCAAAAAGAATTTAAAGAAAGTAGGAGCCACTTCTAAAGGCGAAGAATGTTTAATGAGCGCGCCGGTAAGTAAAGGTCGCGAAAATTATAGCACCGACGATGTAGCCAAAGTGATTTATGTAAGATGGGAAAACAACAAGAAAGATTATCCTGTACTGCTAAACCCTAAATATGTTTTTGTCGGAATCAGTTATATCATGAGCAGCGATGGTAAAAAAGTTTACGCCTCGGCTGTATTTGGCGGTTATGATATTACCAATGATGGGGCGAAAATGAAAAAGGAATTAGCTGTTCCATTCAACACCAAATCAAAAAAATTAAAAGCGCCCGATTTAAAAGGCTGCAAGAATTGCGAAAAATGGAAAAATTACGATAACCTTCAAAAAGGAATTTATGTTGCTAACGGAAAAGTGTATTTAAAATACAGCAACATGAAAGAACTGAAAAAATTATTAAAAAAACCTAAAGACGGTTTAGCAATTGATATCGTTCAACGTGCACAATACGATAAACCGGATTATAACATTATGGATAATAACCTTTACAATAAAGGTATTATGGGTAAGGTAGTTTATAAAGATAAATTTTTTAAGAAAAATTTAATTAAGCCAGACCCAAAGGCGAAGAAAAAAGTACGCAACAACAAGATTGAAGTGGAGATGGGTAAATTTGACCCGAAGATTGGCGGGGTTTACGAAATCAATTTGGTTATTGTTCAGGATGGAAAAGTTTGCAGAACTGTTACAAGAAGTTATTTAGAAAACGGTGATCAAGAGAGTAGTACACCAATCGGAATTTTACCAGCACCGGATACAAAAGGATTGAAACCTGCTTTTGAACCGCGTTCAGAAAGTTCTATCATTAACTTCAGTATTCCATTTGCTAAAAATAAATTTGAGTTTAAGAAAGAAGATATTCAACCTCTAATTAATGCTTTAAACGAACCTGATTTTATTATTGAAGGACTTTACATTTACGCATACTCTTCTATTGAAGGTGATTCAATTGCCAACGCAAAATTACAACGCAAACGTGCGGAGAGTGTGGCGAAAGTTTTACAAGACCGACAATCTTTAAAAATTAAACCAAATATTGAAACACGCGATAGCTGGGATTTATTTATGTTGGAAAATGATGAAGGACCAAATGCTTCATTAACTACCATGGGCAAAAAAGCGGCCATCAAAAAAATTAATGGTGATAAAAAGTTGCAGGATGAATTAGAACCTGTTTTATCGAAGGAACGTTTTGCGCAAGTGATAATGGATATTACTTATGATATTAGCGGAGGCAAGGAACAACGCTTCACTAATGTAAGTTTCTCGCGCGCCATAAAAGCAGGAAAAGAAAAGAATGCTTACAAAATGATGGAATACACTTACAAAAAAGTGATGGAGAAAAAATATTCTGCAGGTGCTATTGATAGTTTAGAAATTCCTGAAGGCGCGCAATGGGTTAATTTAGCAAACAACAAAGTTCACTACCGTTTTTTACAGAATGGAAATAATGTGGATGATGATGATCAGGAAGAAATTGAACGTTTGTATAAAATTGCTCCTGAAAACGAAGTTCTAAAATACAATAGATTGTATTGCGCTATTCGTTTGGATACTGCTTCTGCAAATCCGGATGTGCAAGCGAAAATGCAGCAGGATATTGATGAAATGTACACCAAAACAAAAATTGAAAAACGTTTGTTAGATGGTTTAAATATTGAATGGCAATTTAAAATTATTGAAATGTTAGATACAACTGATACACCGCAAGCAGAAGCTGCTATTGATGCATGCATAACTCGTATTAAAAGTTTTTACGATTTAAAAGATGCAACTTGGCAAAATGCTTTAAAATTGGCATTTGTATTTACAAGAGCTAAAGATTACAGATACGCTTCTTCTTTATTAGAACCATTTGTAGCCGAAAAAGCGGAAGAGAATTTAATTTTCGCTTACATCAGCATCGCGTCTCATTTACCTGAGAAATTTTATTCACGAAACTTTGCAAGAGCATTAAGCATTGCGCATACCCGGAACAACGACCGTTACTGCAAATTGTTTGGAGAACCATTCATGAGTTTCCAGGTAATGGATAACCCTGTTATTAAGAAGGAGTTCTTTGATTCGGGATGTAAGAAGTAATATAGTTCAGAGTTGGTAGTTCGGAGTGGAGTAGGGTGTGTAAAGAAAATTCATTAACTTTAAGTCGCGAGTGTAAACCTCGCGACTTTTTTATTTAATGCGATTTTTAGTTTTCATATTTTTATTTCTTTCGCTTCAGTTTAATGCTCAGGTAAACTTTGTTGGGAATCCTTCGTTTGAAATTTTTCATTCGGGGTGTACAGGACCAAATTTTGTGTCTAAACTTAAATATTGGAGTGGAATTGATTCTTTATATGCTTTTGGTGGCGGCTTTACGTATAATGTTTGTTATTCTAATGTGCCTTATGGAGCTATGGGAATATATCAACAACCTCGGACTGGAAACGGTGACATAAGACATCAAAATTTTTGTACGAACCCTTGTAGTTATAGTACTTCAAGACTTTATGAAAAAAACAGATTGTTAACAAATCTTTCCATGGGAATAACTTATTGTGTAAAAATGTGGGTCAATTTAGAAAACGTTTCACCTTATGCGATTACTCAATTACAAATTTATTTTGGAGATGTTAGTTTAGATACAATTACAACCACTGGAACGCCTTTAACTTATTTAAGTCCTCAAATAACTAATACACTTGGCGTAATTAACGATACTCTAAATTGGATTGAAGTAAAAAATACTTTTGTTGCTAATGGAACTGAAAAATATTTGCTAATTGGAAATTTTGAAACGGATGCGACTACAATTTCTACTTATAGCCCAACTGCGTTTGCTGGTAGTGTTTGGAGCGAATATATGATTGACGACGTTTCTGTAATTGATTTTAATTTACCTGCATATGCCGGTCCTGATAAAAACATAAATTTAGGTGACAGTGCATTTATTGGTCGCCCGCCGGAGATAGGTTTGGAGTGTACATGGAGTAGTGGTACAACAACAGTTGGTACTGGTGGTGGTATTTGGGTAAAACCTCCTATTGGTACTTATAGTTATGTGGTTACCCAAAATATTTGCGGTAATATTAAAATGGATACAGTAAATGTAAACGTTTCACCAAGCGCAATAAGTGAAATAACTTTGTTTGCAAATAATATTGGTATTTATCCTCAGCCAGCAAAAGAGTTAGTGAATATTAGTTTAAATTATTTTTATGAGCCAAGTATTGAGGTGAGAGTAGTGGATGTGAACGGGAAGTTAGTTAATAGGGAAGAGTTAATAGTGAATAGGGGGAAGGCGCAAATGATTACAAGTGAGTTTTCGGTTGGGGTTTATATTTTGCAAATAGCAAACTCAAAAGGGGTTGTTGTTAATAAGCGGTTGATTATTGCTCGCTAAGTCTTTTTAATAAAATATTTTACACCCTCCCCCTGCGGGTACTCCCCCTTAAAAAAGGGGGAGAAATGCATTCGTTTTCAAAGGAGATTTTTACTAAGAAAATCAGGTTTCTTTAAATAAAGGAACTCCTGAATGGAGGACGCATTGAATTGTATAGGGAAAGTCGTTTGAAGTTAAAAGATTATCGAAGGTTTGATTCCTGTCAGTGATAGCGGTGAGGCTGATGCAAACATTGTATTTGAGCATCAACGCTTCAGCCTCATCCGTGGTGGCGA
>JAYTSW010000318.1:0-5428 GCA_043745425.1 Sphingobacteriaceae bacterium
AGCACACATAACCAATGGCGAAACAGAAGGACCAGTAGAAATTGTATTGCCAGAATTAGACCACGTGCCAAATAAATTTGCAGTAAATGAAGTAGCTGCAGTAAAAGATACGCATCCGCCATTGCAAGTTAGAGTTCTTGTAGTAGGGCTAACAGAAACAGATGGCACAGTTGTATTTGAACTTACGGTTATCGTTTGCGTGCTGAAGCAAGTATTTGAAGGGGCTGAAGCAACAACAGTAAAGGTATTTGATGCGCCAGGACAACTTGCATTTATTGTAGCTCCTGTTTGTGTGCCCGTTGATGCGCTAATCCAAGTATAAGTTACGCCTGTTAAAGTAGAAGTATTAAGTGCATCTAATTGAACAGTGGTCGGATTGCAACCAACAACTGTACCGAATGGAGCGCCAATTGTAAATGTTGGACATTGAGACTTTGCAAATGCTGCAAGAAAAAACACAAAACAAATAATGTAATTTTTTTTCATAGAATTTATTTTAATTAAAAATCCCGCTCTAATTAGAACGGGATTTGATTTATATATTTTTTTAATATTTCGGAATCATACCACGAATTCCCATATCCACAGGAAATTCTCCTGCAACTGGTTCGTAGTAGCCAGGGTAACTTTTATTATCTACCCATTCAAAACTTTTGTTAGTGGAAAGCGATACTGTAATAACTCTATCCACTGTTTCACTACCCGTAATTACTAAAGGCGTATTAACACTACCTGTATTAAATTCACCAGTAACTAAACAACTTCCCGCAGGAATTGGAGAACTTGGATTTGGATTAACAACAGTTGTTGCACCAGCAGCAGGTTGTCCGTCGGCTGTGTAAGTGAAACTACTTATCATAGTTTCAAATCCCCAATAACCTTGTGCATGATTCCCGGGACCACCAACACTTGCAGATGGTGTTGCCATAATGTTTTTAATTTTATATTGTGTGATGTAAGTATTAAATCCTAAAAAAGAAGCCACCGTTCCCCATTGTGTAATACTTCCGGTAGAAACTGTGTTTAAATAAGGAATATCATAATTCTGATAGGCTAATGATACTCTTAACCATTTGTAAGACCCAGGTGTTATTGAAGCAATAGGAATTGCAAAAAATGCCACATTCTCACGTACTACAACTGATTGACAAAAAACAATTGCATTACCGCCACTACATGAAGTTTCAGCAGCACGGTATAAAACTTTCCCACCACCAACAGGAGTTAAATCATTTTGTGCTAATTCAATATAGTGCGCGCTCATTTTATGAAATATAGGTGAGCAGGCTGCATTAGTTGAAGGAATAGTTGAAGCCATTCCTAAATTATTTAAACGTGCCTGAGTAGAATCGAATTTAAATTTGAAAATTAAATAAGGTCCGCTACCACCTGCTACAAATACAGTATCAGGATTAATACACGTTGCCGCCGGGCAACTTGCTACTGGAGTTGGCTCGGGTGCGGGATCTTCCTTTTTAGTATCTTTCCTACATGCTACAAAAGCTAGTGCAATAACAGAAAATAAAAATAATTTTTTCATTGAGGTTCTTTTTTAATTTAAACGTAAATTTAAGCAATTATTTCCATTTATGCGACTCATCATTCAACGTGTTAAAAACGCCTCTGTAACAATAGAAAATGCTATTTTTTCCTCTATAAACGCTGGCTTAATGGTTTTAGTGGGGATTGAAGATGCCGATGATGAAAAAGATGTGGATTGGCTGGTTCAAAAACTAACTAACATGCGGATTTTTTCGGATGCCGAGGGGAAAATGAATTTAAGCGTTAAAGAAATTAATGGTGAGATTTTAATTGTGAGTCAATTTACACTACACGCCTCCACACAAAAAGGAAATCGTCCATCATTTATAAAAGCAGCTCGTCCCGAAAAAGCAATTCCACTTTATGATAGCTTGATTGAAAAATTAAATAAAGATTTAGGAAAAGAATGTAAAACTGGAAGTTTTGGTGCGGATATGCTAGTGGAATTAATTAATGATGGCCCGGTGACGATTTTTGTAGATAGTAAGAATAAGGAGTGAACAGTTGGCAGGAAGCAGTAGTCTGTAATTTATTCAATAACAAATTTACCGCTATTGATTTTTTGTTTGTGTTGAAGTAAAACGTAATGGTACAAACCGTTTGAAAGCGTTTTGGTATTTATAATATTTGTGCCCTGATTTATTTTTTGATGATGAACTTCCTGTCCAATTGAATTTATAATAACCAATTCCCAATTTATTATTTCATTATCAATTTTAAAAACAAAAGAACCGCTGTTTGGATTAGGGTAAAGTTCACATTTGTTTTTGTCTGTTTTTTCGTCAATCGAAGTACCCAAACAATTATTACTAAGCTTGGCAAGAAATGGATTTTTTGTGCCGGTTTGTGTTAAAGTTGTTGTGCCAATAGCAGGATTTGTTGGACTACCTCTGAAATCTCCTGTAAAATAAGCGTTACAATATTTATCTACATAATTATTATTTTGTTGGTTACTTCCACCGCTTGAAAGTTCAGTAGCAAACAAAACATTTCCATTAACGTCATATTCTACAATATACATAGGCATACTGGCTCCAAATTGTGGTATCAATGTATAAGTGCCAACGTATAAAGTATCCATAAATACTCCCGAAATAAATGTACTCGCTCCGTTCGTACTAATTGCATAACCCTGGGCATTTGGAACATTATATAAATTAGTTGGGGCTCTCATCCAAATCACATTTCCATTTGTGTCAAATTTCCATACAGCGTATCTAATTGTCACAGTATTTAAGATGGTAGCTCCAAAGCTAACCGGTCCACTAAAAGAGCCTCCTAAATACGTATTTCCCGCGGCATCTGAACTGATAGAATAACCCTGACCTGAAGACCAGCTCATAGAACCAGTTGAACACTGAGCCCATAAAATATTTCCATTTGGATCAAATTTTGTAAGAAACGCATTCCCAACTCCGGAATTAGTTAGAGTATAAGGTCCAAAAATAATGGATGGGCTTTGGAAATAACCAGTTAAATAAGAATTTCCAGAAGCATCTGTACTTACGGAGTTACCATTATCGTAATTTGTTCCTTTTGATCCCTTAGCCCATAATACATTTCCGTTTGGATCATACTTGGCTAAAAAAACATTTTGATTTCCTGTACTTGTTAAAGTATAAGTATCAAACGCGCACGACGGGCCATTATAGTCTCCTCCAACAAAAACGTTACCATTCATATCACATGTTATTTTTCTGGCAGACTGACTTGTACCTCTTGCATTTTTTGCCCATAGGACATTTCCATTTGAATCGTACTTAACAAGGAAAATATTAGCCGCGCCAACTTTGTTCAAGGTGTATGTTCCGAAAGCAACCATTCCTGAAAAAAAACTTCCGGCCATATATATGTTGCCAGAAATATCTGTACAAACTGCAGTAGCATAATGATCACTGAAAATACTATTTGAGGTTTGTGCCCAGATCACATTCCCATTGGCATCATACTTTACAAGAAATGGTTCATAACCTAATGAATTAGTAAGAGTATATGACCCAAAAGCAATTGTCGGACCATTAAACATTCCTGCCTGGTAAATGTTTCCCGAAGTGTCAGCGCAAACACTCATTCCATATCCTTCTGTACAGACTCCACTTTTAGCCCATGTCCAACTTTGAGATTTACATATTATAAATGTAAAACAGAACATTAACAACAAAAATATTCTTATGATTGTAGTTTTCATTATTCAATCACAAATTTACCACTATTTATTTTTTGTTTGTGTTGAAGCAAAACGTAATGGTACAAGCTGCTTGAAAGCACCGTTGTACTTATATTATTTGTACCCTGATTTATTTTTTGATGATGAACTTCCTGTCCAATAGAATTTATTATAACCAATTCCCCATTTATTATTTCATTATCAACTTTTAAAACGAAAGAACCGCTGTTTGGATTGGGATATAAGCTGATTCCTAATTTATAATTACTAACTTCATTAATTCCTACACATGCGTTCACGGTAACAGTTATTGGTGTACGGGGGCTTACAGTACAAGTAGCTGCTATTGCGTAATAAGTATAAGTTCCGGTAGTTAATGTTGGAGTAATATAAACCGAACCTGAATTTATAATAGTTGTACTTGTATTAGTAGCATACCAATAAACTGTCCCGGCTCCTGATGCAGACAAAGTTGATGATGATGCGCTACAAATAATTTGGTCGTTAACCATTGTAGTATTAATCGGAGCGCTTGGAGTTGTTATGCATGGACCAAGTTTATTAATGAATCCGCCACCAGGAGTTAAATTATATGCATTCATGCCAGGATCAAAGTCGGCGGTAAAATTATAAGAACCAGCTGTGTAAATGTTACTTGAAGCGTCAACAAAAATAGCTTGAACATTGTCCCACCAGATTCCACCAAAACTTTTTGCCCAAATAAAACTCCCAAATGAATTTAATTTTAAAACGTAAACATCGTTAGAACCGAAATAAGAAGTCAGAGGAGTCATGTAAAATGTACCTGGACCAGGATCAAAATCCATTGCATCACCAAAAATACCCGTAGTAAAAACATTTCCTGCGGCGTCAAGATAAATAGAACGACCTTGATTTGTATACCAAGAGTTCGTAGCCTTTGCCCAAACAAAATTTCCCGTTCCATCCAATTTTGAAACAAAAATACCTGAAGTGCTTCCAAAATAATTTATCATGTAACTTCCTGCGCCGGGATCAAAATCACAATAGCCACTATAAGAACCTGTGCTATACAAATTTCCCGCGAAATCGAGGGCAATGGAATAACAAATATCATCAGTATAAGAACCAAAACCCAATCCCCAAACAAAATTACCTGAAGCATCCAATTTGGAATAAAAAACATCTTTTGCTCCGTTTGATGTTACAGTAGAAACTGCTAATCCCGGGTCGAAATCTACAACATCATTAAAATACCCTGTTGTATTCACAAAACCGAATCCATCTATTGCTATTGAAAGCGCTTGATCACTTTGTGTTCCGCCAATTTGTTTTGCCCAAAGAAAATTTCCACTCGCATCTATTTTTGAAATAAAAATATCTTCCATCCCATTCGAGGTCATTGTAAATGTACCAGGTCCTGGATCGAAATCAACTGTTCCCGTAAAATATCCGTTTATGTAAGCATTACCAACGTTATCACCAGCAACTGAACTGGATTGTTCATCTCCTATTCCCCCCATTTTTTTTGCCCAGAGGAAATTTCCGTTGGGATCTAATTTGGAAACATAAATATCTTTACCACCATCTGCTGCTAATGTAAATGTGCCCGGACCGGGATCGAAATCCACAGTATTCGAAAAATATCCTGCTGTTAATATATTTCCAGAAGCATCAAAAGAAAGAGATATACCACAATCGTTTCCTTTTCCTCCAATTTTTTTTGCCCAAAGTAAATTT
>JAYTSW010000319.1:0-5387 GCA_043745425.1 Sphingobacteriaceae bacterium
TTTTGCGCCGTTTAGGGATTTCTTATAAGCATAGTAAGCCATTGTTAAACCGCCCAAATCAGCAATATTTTCACCTTGAGTTAATTCTCCGTTTACATGCAGTGTATCAATAGCTACAAACGCATTAAATTGATCGATAATTAATTTCTTTTTTAATTTAAAGTTTTTGTAATCGTCATCAGTCCACCACATTTTTAAATTACCATCAGAGTCGAATTGTGAGCCTTGATCATCAAAACCATGTGTTAATTCATGACCAATAATTGAACCCATTACACCATAATTAAATGCATCGTCAGCATAAAAATCAAAAAATGGAACCTGCATAATTCCGGCAGGAAAAGCAATTTCGTTTGTTGTTGGATTATAATAGGCGTTTACGGTTGGAGGAGTCATTCCCCACTCCATTTTATCTACCGGTTTTGGTAATTTTTTTATTTTTCGCTTGCAATCAAAATCGGAAGCTGCCATTACATTGTTCCAATAATTATCCGTTTTAATAGTTAAAGCAGTATAATCTTTCCATGTATCAGGGAAACCAAATTTCCTTATTAATTTATCCAATTTTAAATTGGCTTGTTTTTTTGTGGATTCGGCCATCCATTGGCGACTTGCAATTCTTTCGCGATAAGCAGCTACTAAATTATCAACCATACGTTTTACTTTTTCTTTCGCTTCTTTATTAAAGAAAGATTCAACGTATAATTTTCCTAAAATCTCACCCACCGCTCTGTTCACTTCGTTCTGCGCTCTTTTCCATCGTGGTTTCATTTGTTTTGCTCCGCTTAATGTTTTGCCGAAGAAATTAAAATTCTCAACAACAATATTTGATGATAAATAAGGTGCTGCTTCGTGGATTAATTTCCATTTTAAAAATAATTTCCAATCGTTGATTGAATATGTTTTTAACAAATTATTTAATTCCAAATAATAATCTACATGAGCCACAATTAAAGTGTCAGGCATTTTCACACCAAGAGAAGTAAAATATAAATTCCAATTTACAACAGGAACCGCTTTTGCTAAATCAGCCTTTGAGTAAGGGTTATATTGTTTTTGAACATCGCGCTGCGCTTCTGCATTCATGGCTTTTGAGGCGAGAGCTTTTTCCATTTCAAAAACTTTTTTCGCATGAGCATCTGCGGCTTCAGATTTAAAAGCTAATGCTTCGAACATGTTTTTAATATGCTGCTGAAATGCGACACGAATAGATTCAAATTGCGGTAAATAATAATAATCGCGATCAGGTAAAGTGTATCCTGTTTGTCCGAGATAAATTAAATACCGGTTACTATTTTTCAAATCCACTTCCACATCAAAGCCAATAAAACTGCTTATGCCTTTGTTCCTGAACTCTGCAATAAGTTTTATTAATTCATCATGCGTTTTTAAAGCATCAATTTTTGCTAACTGTGGTTTAATTGGTGCTAATCCTAATTTTTCTGCTTTCACAGAATCCATTGCTGTTAAATAAAAATCACGCAGCTTCTGAACATCACTTCCCGGCTTCGCCATTTTATCAGCAGAAACCGAATTTAAAATAGTTTTAATGTTTCCAAGATTACGCTCATTAATTTCATTAAAACTTCCCCAACGCGAATCGCTATCAGGAATTTTTGTGGTTTTTAACCATTTTCCGTTACAGAATTTATAAAAATCGGTTTGCGGCGCGTACGACGAATCGATATACGATAAATTAACACCAATGGTTTGAGCAACCATTTGTAAACCTAAAGCACAACTAAAAAATGCGGTAAATTTTAACTTCATAAATTTTATTTCTATACAAAAAAAAGCATCCCGCATATTGCGGGATGCTTTTAAATTATTTATTTACTTCACTGCTTCTTTAAAGATAATCTTCATCTCAACCCTTCTGTTCTTCTGACGACCTGCAGGTGTATCATTAGAATCGATTGGCATAGTTTGACCAAACCATTCAGTAATAATATTACCAGCTGTTGCGCCTTTCTTCACTAAATATCTCTTCACTGCATTCGAACGTTTTTCAGATAACTCCATGTTCTTATCAGCATTACCTTGATTATCTGTGTGACCAGATAATTTAAGTGTCCAATCCTTATCATGTTGTTTCAATAATTTAGCTAACTCGTTTAATGATGGCAACGATTTTGCTACAATTATATCTTTACCAGTTGCGAACTCAAGCGATTTAAATGCACGCTCGATAATCTTCATCTCTGCCGCTTTAATTGGCGGAGGCGGAGGACAACCTTGGTATTCTTTAACACCAGCTGTAGTAGGACACTTATCATCTTTGTCAATAATACCATCTTTATCTGTATCTGGCCATGGACAACCTTTGTTTTCAACAGGACCAGCTACATCAGGACAACCATCTTCTTTATCAAGAACAGTATCACCATCGCGATCAGGACAACCTTTATACTCTTTAGGGCCAGGAATATCAGGACATAAATCTGTCTTATCAGGAGTTCCATCACCATCACGATCAGGACAACCTTGGAAGTCAGGTATACCAGGAGTATCAGGGCAAGAGTCTTGCTTATCAATAATTTTATCTCCATCACGATCAGGACAACCTTTGAATTCAAGTGGTCCTTTATCATCCGGACAATCATCTTCTCCATCAGTAATACCATCACCGTCGCGATCAGGACAACCTTGTAATTCTTTTGTACCTGGTACATCCGGACATTTATCTTCGCTGTCTTGAATATGATCACCATCACGGTCAGGACAACCCATAAACTCCCATACACCTGGAATAGTTTTACACTTATCTTTCTTATCGGAAACTTTATCTTTATCTCTATCACGAACACCGCGGTAAGGAACCGGTATTTTTAACAAGGCATAAAAATCTGCACCAAAAAAATCTTTTTTATCATTTAAGTAACTAAATACTCTATTCGAACCGAGAATTAGTGGCCCTATTCTTAAACCTAAACCTACACCAATTGGCTGATTACTTTTTGCGTAGAAAGTATTATATGAAATTGGGACAGAAACACCAAACCATCTGTGATCCCAACGCGGTGTTAAACTAATGTTAGTCCAATCGTGAACTTTTGCTTCTGCATTCTTAAATTGAAAAGCAAATGTTGGAGTTAGGTTCACGTAAAAATCTTTCCAGATATTATAATCAATTTGAACGCTAAGTTTAGTTGGCAAGTGAACTTTGTACGAACCCTTAGTGTTCTGATAGGTAACTAATGAATCTAAAATTCTATCGAAACTGTAAATAGGGAAACTATCTGTTGCTAATTTACGGAAACGAACAGAGTCAGCATTAATTGTAAAGTTGTTACTTAATTTACCTTTTGCATAACGAATAGAACCTAAATCAATTAATGAAACACCTACTTTTAATTTGTACTTATTTTTTTGTTTCATCCATAAACCAGTTTTCCCGTCCATGTCGTATTTATATTTTTCAAAATCAGGACGCCACTCGTAAACAAAACCAAGATCTCCACCTATGCCTTGATATGTATTCGATAATTTAGGATAACCGCCTTTAAATGTTCCATAAATTGTAGGATCATCAACCGCAGAGTTAGTAGTTACGTTATTTGGGTCTTTAATTTGTCCTTTATCAGGAAACTCAAGATTTTCAGAGTGACCATAATTCACATTGGTGTGAAACACACCTAAAATAGTATCGTTATTAAATTTATATTGAAGATCTTTTACATTTAAATAAGCAGAAGCAATACCTTGTAATAATTTGACTGTACCACCCGCTTTAAAATAATGCTCGTCTTTGTCTCTAAAAACATGTCCGTATGTTAAACCATATTCTAACCATGACATAGCATTAGCGCTTAGATTTTTGTTATTTATTTCCTGATGTAATAAACTTTGAACACTACTTCCACCAATACCGCGACCCACATCATAATAAACCAATCTTGCTAAATCTTCGCCTAGACCATCAGCATTTATAAATGTACGACTGGCGCTAGAAAAACCAATTGCATTTTTACGATCTAAATTAATCAGAAAAGAAGGGCCGTCAATTCTCAAATTCAGGTAAAGCGACTTATCTTTTCCGTTAGTCACTTCATTTAAATAGTTATTATTAAATTGAGGGTCAGAAAATGCAGGAAAGTAAGCGCCTTTTTTTGACAAGTCTTTACCATCATTCAAACCATCTCTTAATTTACCTGAATGATTAAAAGCAGTTCGTTTCACTCCTAAATAATTATTACCGGCGCCAAAGTTGATTCCGACCAAGGTCATATCAAATTTCATGCGGCTTTCCACAACATTGGCAGGATTTACCTGTACCCCTGTTATACCACTATAATTACTGCTTGAATAACCTAAATAATCCTGAGATTTTGAGGTTAAAAATGAACCGGCTATAAGTACCGAAAGTATGGCTTTTTTCATGTTAAATTTTAAAAACTCAAATATAAACAAATTTTGAAAACTATAAATGTGAATAGCTGGTATATTTGTTTAAATTTGCGCCCTATTTTTGAACCAATTATGCTCGAGAAACTTGAAGAAATATATCGCCGTTATCAGGATGTTGAACTTAAATTATCTGACCCTACGATAATTTCGGATATGAGGCAGTTTAAGAAGCTAAATATCGAGTATAAAGAGCTTCAAGCAGTTGTAGAGGTTTATAACGAATATAAAAAGGTTATTGATAATATTAATCAGGCAAAAGAGGTTTTAGCTAACGAAAAAGAAAAGGATTTTTTAGAAATGGCGAAGGCCGAATTAGAAGAAAATCGCTTAAAAGAAGAAAGCTTAGCCGCAGAAGTACGCTTACTTTTAATTCCAAAAGACCCTGAAGACAATAAAAACTGTGTAATGGAATTACGCGCAGGTACAGGTGGCGACGAAGCTTCGATTTTTGCAGGAAATTTATTTGAAATGTATAAACGCTATTGCGATAAAAAAGGATTTCAGGTTGAAGTGGTTGATATTAGTGAAGGAACCATGGGTGGATTTAAAGAAGTTGTTTTTAATGTGAAAGGTCCTGGTGCTTATGGTATTTTAAAATTTGAAAGTGGTGTGCATCGTGTACAACGTGTTCCAGCTACAGAGCAAGCAGGCCGCGTGCATACATCAGCTGCCAGTGTAGTCGTTTTACCTGAAGCAGAAGATTTAGATGTTGATTTAAAGGATTCGGATATTGAAATTGCTACTGCACGAAGCGGTGGTGCGGGTGGACAAAACGTGAACAAAGTAGAGAGTAAAGTTATTTTAACTCACAAACCTAGTGGTATTGTTGTTACTTGTCAAACCGAACGTAACCAATTAGGTAACCGCGAAAAAGCAATGAACATGTTACGTTCGAAATTATACGATATCGAATATCAAAAACGTTTGACAGAAACAACTAAGAAAAGAAAAACAATGGTGAGTACGGGTGACAGAAGTGC
>JAYTSW010000320.1:0-5380 GCA_043745425.1 Sphingobacteriaceae bacterium
GGGATTATTTATGCAGTTAGAACAAAAGCCCGAGTTATTAGTTGTTCATGGGGAGGAACAGTTGCTTCTGTATCTGATCAATCAGTAATTAATTATGCATGGGGTAAAGGTGTTGCAGTTATTTGTTCAGCTGCGAACGATAATAATAATGTACTTCATTATCCTGCTGCTTATAATAATGTTTATTCAGTTGCATCAAGCGGTACCGGCGATTTAAAATCAGGTTTCTCTTGCTATGGAACTTGGGTTGATATTACTGCTCCAGGTGAAAATATTTATAGTACAGTTCCTTTCTCAGGTTATAATAACATGTCTGGTACATCTATGGCTACTCCATTGGTTGCAGGTTTAGCAGGTTTAATGCTTTCTAAAAACCCATATTTAACAGCTACACAGGTTGAAGGTTGTATTTCATCTTCAGCTGCTAACATTTATACTGTAGGTTCAAACTCAGCATACTCTCCCAATCAATTAGGAGCTGGTCGTATTGATGCTTACCAAGCTATGATTTGTGCTTCTGTAACTGCGGGAAGCGTACCAACCGTGGATTTTTCTTCTGATAAACAAAATACTTGTCCTGGTAATCCCATTAAGTTTTTTGATCAATCAACATTATATCCTACAACATGGAGTTGGACATTTCAAAGTGGAACGCCTGCTACTTCTTCTGTAAAAAATCCAACAGTTAGTTGGGCTGCTGCAGGAACGTATTCTGTAGGATTAACTGCAACTAATATTAATGGTTCTGGTTCAATTACAAAAATAGCTTATATCACAATTACAAATCCTGGAGTATTACCTTTAGTAGAAGGATTCCAAGGTGCAGCATGGCCACCGGCAAATTGGGTGGATTATAATAAATTTCAAGATTCAGTTAAATATTCCAGAGCAACTTCTTGTGGTGGTTATGGTTTAAGCTCTGCGTCTTTAATATTTGATAACTATTATAATGATGCTGCTGGTGTAAGAGATGGTTTTCAAATGCCAAAATTAAACATGAGCACAATTTCTCAAGCAACTGTAAATTTCGATATAGCTTTTGCGCGCTATGATGCACAGTATTCAGATACTTTAGAGGTTCAGTTATCTACAAATTGCGGATTAACATGGAACAGTATTTATATGAAAGGCGGAACCGCTCTATCAACTGCTCCCGATTACACAGCTGCATTATTTGTTCCAACAGCAACACAATGGAGAACAGAAAGTATTGTTATTACAGGTTTAGCTGCCGGACAAAGTAATGTATTAATGTCGTTTGTTAACCATGGTCATTATGGTAACGGAATGTATATCGACAACGTTAATATTTCTTACTCTCTTACTGGCTCTGCTCCTGTTGCTAATTACAACTATCCGGCAAGTGTGTGTAGTGGTGCAGCTATGACTTTTACTGATGCATCAACCAACGCACCTTCATCGTGGAGTTGGAACATGCCAGGAGCATCAGTGAGTACATCTACTTTACAAAACCCTACTGTAACTTATGCTACAGGTGGTGTATACAGTGTTACATTAACTGCAACAAATGGAATTGGAAGTAACTCAACCGCTAAAACATTTACTATTATTAGTACTCCAACAGTTGCTGTTAACAGTGCAACAATTTGTGTAGGAAATTCAGCTAATTTAATTGCTAGCGGCGCTACAACATATAGCTGGAATACAAGTGCTACTACTTCTTCAATTAGTGTTAGTCCGGCAGTAACTACTACTTACGTGGTAACCGGAACAACAGGAGGATGTCCTAATGTAAAAACATCAGTTGTAAACGTAAACGCATTGCCTAGTTTAACATTAGCAAGTTCATCAGCAACTGCTTGTACAGCTTCATCGGGTGGTGTTGCTTTAACTTTAACAGGTTCTCCTGCGGGTGGTGTTTTTTCTGGTCCGGGTGTTGTAGGTAGTACATTTACTACACAAGCTACATCGGGTACTTATACTGCTACTTATTCTTACACTAATGCAGCAACAGGATGTTCTAATACAACTAACACAAGTATTCTTGTAAGTGTTTGTACTGGCATTAATGTTATGAATTTATTAGACGGACAGTTATTAGTTTATCCTAACCCTAATAATGGTGTATTTAATGTTCAGGCTAACTTTGAAGATGCATTTGATGTTACAATTTATAATAACATTGGTCAAATCATTAAACAAAGCAAAGGTTTAAAAGGTAATAATGAAATTGCCTTAAAAGGTTACGCAATTGGTATTTATAACATTGTTGTAAATATTAATGGTAATTACAAGACTATTAAATTAGTTATTGAATAATGAAGTAGAACAAATTCACTTCGTTAGGTTCTATTAGAAAAGGCTATCCAATTGGGTAGCCTTTTTTATTTATTTTATTATTGCTACAATTTATAGCCATCATTAATTTATTCGTTTAGTAATTTTGGTATTTATAAACGATTACAAAGTTAATATATTTAACTATGAGCAACTTAAAATCAACTGAGGTACAATTTTTACCCTAGTTGAAATGGAGGTCGCAACGGCAAAATATATTTAAGAAAAGAATGAAAAAATATTTTAATCCAACAAGGTAAATGTTACAACAGATACAAATGGAACATGCCCTTCATGATAATGAGGCGCGGTTATTTTTAAAATTTCCGTACGATAATGAAGCAATTAATTTGGTAAAAACATTGCCACAGGCCAAATGGAGTGCTTCACATAAATCGTGGCACATTTCTTATTATGCCGATTTGCCTTGGCGGGTAATTAATTTATTTGCGCTTAAAGGCGTGAAAGTAAATTATGTAAATGAAAAAGTGCCCTTACCTCTACCCGATCTGGCTCAACCAAAAAAATCGTATGAGCAATTGGGAAATTTGCCTGAATATAAAGTTGAAAAGATTTCCGAATTTAAAAGGTGGATGCTGTCGCGCCGTTATAGCGAGAATACAATTGATACTTATACTGAAGCTTTAAAATTATTTTTGCGTTATTATTCCGAGAAATCTATTTCTGAAATTACCAATGAAAATCTGATCATATTTAATAACAATTATATTTTAGCGAATAAATTATCGTCATCATTTCAGAATCAGGTGGTGAATGCTGTTAAATTATTTTTCAGAACCATTGAAAACAAAAAACTGGATCCTGAATTAATTCATAGACCTAAGCGACAAAAAACCTTACCCAATATTTTAAGTAAAGAAGAAATAAAAGCGATATTAAATGCCCACAATAATATTAAGCATAAGGTAATGTTAAGTTTAATTTATAGCTGCGGTTTGCGTTGCGGAGAATTACTGAATTTAAAACCTGAACATATTGACAGTAATCGCAAATTACTTATAATAAAGCAGGGCAAAGGGCGAAAAGACAGAATTGCTCCATTGAGTGAAAAAATAATTGCGTTACTTAGGGAATATTATACTGCATGTAAGCCGGAAATTTATTTATTTGAAGGTCAGAAAAAGGGTGAGGCTTATGATGCAAGGAGTTTACAAAATGTTTTAAAACAAAGTTTAGAGAAAGTAAATATAAAAAAGCCGGTTACCTTGCATTGGTTAAGGCATAGTTATGCCACACATTTACTCGAGGCCGGCACCGACTTAAGATATATACAGGAAATACTTGGACACAGTCGCAGCACAACAACCGAAATTTACACCCACGTAAGTACGAAGGGTATACAAAATGTTATTAGTCCTTTTGACAGCTTGTAGTGTTAAATAATTTATACTACATTTAATAAAGTTTACGTTTTTTCTTTTAAGAACTTCGGTACCCAAAGTTATTCTGTCCCGATATCTATCGGTATTGGTTCAGGATCTCAATACTTCGGTACACCGAAGTATTGCATTCAGAAAAAGCGGAAAAGAATAGAAAATGATAAAAACTAACAAACTGATAAAAGCCACAAACATTCGCCAATCTTGCTCAAACCGCAAGATAAGCGCCATTTTATGGCGGGTATAAGGGAGTTATAGGTAAGCCACCGGACATCAGGAAAATAAAAAACATTCGACATGACAAAAGATTTTTCAGAAGTAATGGCGCAACGTTCAGACAAACAACTTGCGGAAATTTTGACGACAAAGCGTCATGAATATCAAGAAGACGCAATTAATGCGGCACAAGCTGAACTTGAAAAAAGAAATCTTGATGTTAATAGTTTCGTTACTGTTGACGACATGACAAAAGTTGAAGCAGAACTCGCGTCTATTCCTAAAAAAGATCAAAGGCTTAATTTACTTTACAAAATACTTACGTTTATGCTTCCTGGACCCGTGACAGCTCTTTGGGGGTTTATTTGTAACTATGTTTTGGACGCGCCTCTATTAAAAGGTTTAAGTTTACCAATTATTATTGTTTTACAAGTAATTATTTTTAAGCAACTAAAAACTAATGGCTACGACATGTTAGCGGTCGACTTTAAAAAATGGACATTGAATAGCTGGATATTTTTTGTTGCCCTTGCTATAATTATTTTCGTTCTCGAATCTATACTCAGACACGGGTGACAACAAACTGTGTGCGGTGGCCAACCTATAACACCAAATTCGCGTCAGCGGGGGAAGTATAAGTTTTTTGCTTAAAAGTTGCCTGCCGACGGCAGAAAGTTTATCTTTACTTTAAGCAAAAAAAGAGGCAGCGGAAAGCATTTAATAAAGTTGGCGGCGTGTAGACAGGGAAATGTTCCAAAGCCCGCCGAACGCAAATTAGGAAACCGTTACTGGTAATGTGCCGTGACATCTGAACATGAAAAAAATATTAATCCTGACAATAACATTTTTCTTGACATTAACCGGTGTTCACGGACAGACAAAAATAGACACCGCTAAGTTCACGAAAATACTTATGCTTGGTAAAGACACGCTTACGTTTTACATTAGACAAAGCAATTGCGACACTGTTACCTTTTATAAGTATCAAATCTGCAAACCAAAAAAAGACTTTGTTATCAAGTCTTTTTATCGATTGGAATTTAAACAACCGAAAAAATGTAAAGACTTGTTAACGGTTAATCCTGAAAACCTAAACTTCAAACAATATCAAACCTGTGACCATGATGTAGGCTCTGTCGGATTTATAAATGAAATTGAATTGGCTATAAGAAATATCAAACACGACAATTCCTATTGTACAAACAACATAAAATTTCTAATGACAATTGGTTCTAAAAAACATTCTAATAAAAATAGAACATGCAGACAAGAACTTACTATTAAAATACATAATTATTTTGGTTGCGTACTCGTTGACCCAGACACAAAATCTATTGAGTGACCAAACTGTGTGCGGCACACAACCAGTAACACCAAATTCGCGTCAGCGGGCGGACGAGGTAGTTTTTTTGCTTTGTTTTTGCCTGCTTCGCAGACTTTTAATTTGTTTAAAGCAAAAAGAAAAA
>JAYTSW010000321.1:0-20058 GCA_043745425.1 Sphingobacteriaceae bacterium
AAGCAAGAACTCATTTGTGGTTTTGGTGTGCCTGCATTAAATAAAGTTGGCGTAGCGTGTGTGAACCAACGCTCGCTCATTAAATTGTAAGTTTCAATAGCAGCAGCAATATCTTCTTTATGTATTCCAACCGACACACGCATTAACATGTGTTGAGGACGTTCAGCCACTTGGCCTAACATTTTTAATAAGTATGAACGCTCTAAAGTTTTAAAACCAAAATAATCGTAACCAAAATCGCGATCGTATATAATAGACGAATCTAATAAGTGTGCATTCTTCTGAATAATTTCGTGAACATCGTCAGCAATTAACTGAGCGCGTAAGTTTGTTTTAGGATCGATGTAATTAAATAAAGCCTCAGCTGTTTTCGAAAAAGATTTAATGGTGTTTTTATGTAAGTTACTTACTGCAATACGAGATGCTAATTGCGCGTAATCAGGATGGCGTGATGTTAAGCCCGCCGCTGTTTCAGCAGCAAGGTTATCTAACTGACTTGTGGTTACACCATCGAACACACCATCGATTACTTTTTTAGCAACCTGAATAGGGTCAACATGTGTAGGGTCTAAACCATAACTTAGTTTTTGAATACGGGCAGTGATCTTGTCGAATTTCACTGATTCCCTTGTGCCATCTCTTTTAATTACAAACATACGCCATTTAGTTTTTTAGCTCTTATACGATTGAGGATCGGATAAGAGTGAAGTTTTTTAAATCAGTTCCTTTTTTTCACCTTAATTAACTCTTTTTGGAAAGAACAAGTTATAACCTAAATCCCCGTTTTTTTCCTACCCGCTAAATCGTTATTAACAATTCATCGGTTAATTATTTTTTTCCGAAGGAACCCCTTCAGGGCAATTTTCTGAGGCTAGAATTCCCATACAAGATTTTAGTCTCGTTAAACATTGTTGGTCAATTGTTTAATGGGGAATTTTAGCCGACAAAGATTTGGTTAAAAATCTTCGTCCAGCTTAAATACATTATTTTCCGCATCCTTGCCCATAACACCAGCCTTTTGATATTCGGCTACGCGTTTTTCGAAGAAATTGGTTTTCCCCTGTAACGAAATCATTTCCATGAAATCGAACGGGTTGGAAGCATTATAGTATTTGCTGCAACCTAAAGCCACTAAAAGGCGATCGGCAACAAACTCTATATATTGGCACATCAAATCAGAGTTCATGCCAATTAACTTAACTGGTATAGCATCTGACACGAATTCTTTTTCAATTGTAACTGCGTCGATAATAATTTTAGTTACCTGTTCCTTTGGCAATTTGTTTTGAATGTGTTGTGTATATAATAGACACGCGAAGTCGCAATGCAAACCTTCGTCGCGGCTTATTAATTCATTACTGAAACTTAGTCCCGGCATCAATCCTCTTTTCTTTAACCAGAAAATAGAACAGAATGAACCTGAGAAGAAAATTCCTTCAACGGCTGCAAAAGCAATTAAGCGTTCTGCAAAAGTTCCGTTGTTAATCCATTTAATAGCCCAATCTGCTTTTTTACCAACGCAAGGCACAGTATCTACTGCGTGTAATAAATGATCTTTTTCAGCAGCGTCTTTAATATATGTATCTATTAATAGAGAATAAGTTTCACTATGAATGTTTTCCATCATTACTTGGAAACCATAAAAGCAACGCGCTTCTGGCGATTGCACTTCGTTTAAGAAGTTGATAGCTAAATTTTCATTTACAATTCCATCGCTAGCTGCAAAAAACGCTAATACGTGTTTAATAAAATGACGCTCATTGTCATTTAGTTTATTAACCCAGTCAGTTTGATCTGCGGCTAAGTCAATTTCTTCAGCTGTCCAGAAACTGGCTTCAGCTTTTTTATACATTTCCCAAATGTCTTTGTGTTTGATGGGGAATAAAACAAAGCGATCTTTGTTTTCGGCGAGGATGGGTTCAATCATAATAGTACGTAATATATATTAAGGGTTATTAAAAGTCTGTTTAGGTATTTTAGTACATGCAAATATTGCGAATTAAGAACGTAAAACCCGACAAACAAATTAACATTTGGCCTACTTTATAAACATTAGAAAATGGTGGGTAAAATGTTGAAAAACTCGGAAACCCGCACCAAATAAGGGAAATAAAAAATAATAAAAAATAGTGAGAAATGTGCTTTGATGTAAAGAAAATATTTTTAAGTCCATTATGGAAACTCTGTGCACAAAACATCTTAATAAAAGTTAAAGGGTAAATCATTAAAAGGTTACCAAAATTTAAAACAGGTATAAATCAATAGAAACACGTTAAAACATATAATTATGACAAGTCTTAATAAGAGTATAGTAACAGCGGTAGCCATTTTAATAATGGGATGCGCTGGTGAGATGAAAAAATCGGAAGATATTCCTACAAATACTCCGGGCTTTAGTTCTATGTCGGTAAACGATGCGACGGGAAAAGCTAGTGGAGAAGGAGGTAAACAGTTGGAGGCTAACAGTTCAACTACAGAGCAAGATAAAGTTGATGGGAAAAATGAAACGACAGCTTTACCAATGGAAAAGAAGCTGATTAAAAATGGTGAAGTCAGCTTTCAAGTTAACAACCTGGCAACCACCAAACAAAAAATTGAAACGGCTCTTAAAGTAAGCGGCGGCTATATAGCTAAAGAAAACAGTTACGATTATAGCAATAACCCAACCGACGAAATTATTGCGCGCGTGCCTGCTAAAGATTTCGATAAATTTTTAAATGAGGTATTAAATGGGGTGGAGAAGATAGATTATAAGCGTATAGATATAGAAGATGTAACCGAACAGTTTGTAGATATTGAAGCAAGATTAAAATCGAAACGACTTTTAGAAACCAAATATGCTGAGTTGCTTACCAAAGCTTCGAGTATGGATGACATTTTAAAAATTCAGAAAGAAATGGAAAGTATTAGAGAGGAAATTGAATCGGCGGAAGGACGTTTAAAATATTTAAGCAATCAGGTTGGTTACAGCACTTTAAAAATTACCTATTACGAACACAAAGCATCAGGATTTAATTTCGGTGGTAAAATGGGCAATGCTTTAAAAGATGGTTCTACCGGATTTTTATGGTTCTTAATTGTAATGGTACAATTGTGGCCATTGTGGATGATATCAGGATTGGTGTGGTGGTTTATTGTTTTCCTTATTAAAAGAGGTAAGAGGAAGAAACAAAGTTAGAATTACGAGGTACGAGTGACGAATGAGGTAATAATATTCGTCATTCGCACTTCGTCAATCGTAATTTTAGGAAACCTTACTTAACTTATAAGCCTTGAGTAATTCGTTAAACCATTCTTTACCGTACTTAGTAATAAGTGGTTCTTTTAAGAATTGAAATACGGGTACATTTAATTTAGCGCCGCATTCGCAGGCGGGTTTACAAATATCCCATTTATGATAATTAACGGCATCGTAACTTTTATGTTTGGTAATGCGTACGGGATATAAATAACAAGAGATTGGTTTTTTCCATTTTACTTTTCCATCGTAAAAAGCAGATTCTATTGCGCACTTTGCAATTTTCTTTTCATCAAAAAAAACAAAAGCACATTCAGCGCCTTCACTAACTAATGTTGTGGTAAAATCACCATCGCTGTCTTTTACCCATGGGCCATTTTTCTCAACTGCCTTAATGCCTTTTTTAGTCATATAAGGTTTTACTTTCTCGACTACGCTTTCTAAAGTTTTTAATTCGTCTTCATCTAAAGGAGCGCCGCTATCGCCAGCAACGCAGCATTCGCCTTTACAGGCGTTGAGGTCGCACACGAACTTTTTCTCTAAAAGGTTTTCGCTGACTAAAGTATTTTTAATAGAAATCATCGCGTAAATTTATAATTAAAACTGCTCTTAAATCACCTTGTTAAAATTTAAAGCATAAATTTGTCAATAGTTTTTATGGCAGTAGAAATAATAAATACCAAAGGTTTAACTAACGAACAATTCGTAAAAAAATACGCAAAGCCGGGGTGCATTGGTTTGGTGGGAGCTGATAACCTAATCGATAACTCTATTAAAAAAGCACAGAAACTTATTACTAAAGACGGTAAAAACAGTTTGTGGTCGCACGCATTTATTTTTAGCGGCATTCGTGCCGATGGACAATGGTGGATAATTGAATCGGATTTAGAATTTCATTTAAAGCAAACCCGTTTAGGCGTTCAGGAAAACAGAGCTGAAAAATATTTTGATATTAAAGCTGTTCCCAATTTTGCAATAATGGATTTTGGTTTGGATGAAAAACAGCAAAACAAAATTATTGCGGAAGGATTAAACTTAGTAGTTCAAAAAACAAAATATTCTATACGCGAAGTGTTTGGGGCTTTAATTAATTTTAAAGCTAAAGAGGGTAGGGGACAAAAAAATAAATTGGAACAGGAAAACTCTTTTTTCTGTTCGGCTATGGTGCAACATTGTTACAGTAAACTAAATATTGAGTTGGCAGATAAAGTAGCTTTAAAAAATTTAGCCCCTGAAGATATGGCCACAACAAAGCAATCGCATACACAATACAGAGTTGTGAGAAAATAAAGTGAAGGTAAAAATTTTGATATACGGCGTTGTATTGGGCTTTCTGATTTTAGGTTTAAAATTTGCAGAGTACAGGTTTCTTATCCGTTCCAACTCATTTGAAATTTATTCCGGATTAATAGCTGTGTTATTTGCAGTAGTTGGAATTTGGGGCGGAATGAAGTTTGTAAAGAAAAAAGAAGTAGTGGTGGTAAAAGAAGTTTTAGTTCAACCGACTGAAAACTTTGCAGTAAACGAAAACAATCTAAAGCAACTAAACATCAGTAAACGCGAACTTGATGTTTTGATGTTGATGGCGGAGGGTTTGAGTAATCAGCAAGTAGCCGATAAATTGTTCGTTTCTTTAAATACAGTAAAAACGCATTCCTCTAAACTTTTCGAAAAGTTAAATGTTCAACGCCGGACTCAAGCGGTTCAGGAAGCGAAAAAATTAGGCTTGGTTCCTTAACTTTAGTGTGATTATTCGGGATTTTAAGGTAAAATCATACTAAAGTATGAGTTGAAACGTAGTGGGTTAGCATAGCTTTGCTGCATAATTAAAAGAAATATTAATTTTATAAAAACAAACAATTATGAAAAAAGTAGTACTCACATTCGGCTTATTAAGTGGTTTAATTCCTATTACTGTTATGGTATTGGGAATAGTTTTTGGAAGCGGTCATGGAAATGGCGCATTAATTCTGGGTTGGACAGTTATTTTGCTATCCTCTTTATTTATTTTCTTCGGGATAAAAAGTTACCGTGATAATTATAATGATGGAATTATTTCTTTCGGAAAAGCTTTTCAGGTTGGTATACTTATTACACTGATTTCAGCCGTGATGTATACTTTGGTTTGGGAGATTGCGTTTTTTAATTTTATGAACGATATGATGGATGGTTATTTTGCAGTGGAGGCCGAAAGATTGAAAACATCAGGAGCTTCACAGGCGGAGATTGAAGGTTCAATTGAAATGGCGAGACAATACAAAACAAATCCTTTATATAATGCCATGTTTACAATTCTCGAACCAACAACGGTAACTATTCCGATGACTTTGATTGCATCCTTAGTGATGAAAAGAAAAACAAAAAAAGGAGAGAAAGTTTAAAAAATTATTCTTTCACGAATTTAAGGGTGCCTGAAAGGGCACCTTTTTCATTTTGTATCCTGATATAATATATACCGGTAGCAAATGAAGAAATATTGAAAGAGGAGGACGCGTTTTTTTCCGCCATCACCAGCTGTCCTAATGTATTGTACACGGTGATCGAACTTATTCTTTCATTCGGATTTACGGATTGAATCTTAATTATGTCTTTTCCAGGATTAGGAATGATCTTATATAACTCAGGTGACAAAACCAATGAATTATTTATTGATGTAGGGAAGGCGGATGGCGTTCCTAATGCATTAATACGATAGATGGTACTAAATAATGGAAGGTGAGGCGGTTTTGAAAACTTGCATAAGACCTGGAAATGAAGCGCTCATTAATGTGGTGTCATTACTAAAAAGTCCTGTTGTAAAATTAGCAGGATTGAAAGTGAAACTTGTAAGGGCATTTGTAAGTGTGTCCATAAATAATAAGGTTTTATTACTTGGCAAGCTATTTACGGTGCTAGGCAGACAACCTATTACCCAATAATTTTTATAAAATACCGAATGATTGGAGGTATGTCTCCACTGGAAAACAGCGTTGAAATAAACAGGTGAATAAGTATTAGTCATGAGATCGTAAGTGTAAGCTTTATTATTTACAGGATTTATTTCTGTTTCAATGCAATAAATTTTATTTCCTCGTAAACGTGCCTCTTCAATGTAGGAGTATTTTGTAGTATCGATGCCACAAATGTCGATACAATTAAAACTCGCCGTATCTACTTTCTTGATTAAGGGACCGCAAGTTGGAGTGCCCAGGGTAACATAATTGAAATTAGGGAATATGTAAAAATCATTTTTCCAAATAACCAAAGGATTGAACAATTCAATGTCATTGTAATTATTGCCGCACAAAAAGTTGCTAGGAGTTACAGAATTCGTTACAAGGTTAACTTTTGCATAATTATACTTAGTTACTCCATTAATGTCTGGAAAATAACCATAAAGGTTCATCCAATTTCCAAAGAATTGAACGTCATAAATGTTTTTATTGTCGAAGTTACAAGGACCTGTATTAAAGGACGGGGAGGATTGCATTGCAAAACTATTAACATCAATATTGAAAAACCCCGGCTTGAATTGTAAATTAATGTCACGGAATTTTCCAATAACATAAAGTTTGCCTTTATATTCTTTTATTTTTCTTATATATGGCGGACCATTAAGCAGATAGTCTGTAACGCTTGGATTATAAACGATCTCTTTAATATTGTCATCATAACAAACAAATCCTGTTGAAGTCTGTAGGCCGTGTTCAATGTAATCGCCTCCTAAAAACAGATGATTGTTTCCTTTGATAATGGAATAATAATAGGCTTTTGAGAATCCCTGGATGTAAGGAATTGTAGTTGGTGTGATTGTGCCTAAAGGAATTTTGAAGAGTCCATTTACCGGTAAATTATTTATTTTTTTAAACTCTCCTCCAATATAAATGCAATTGTTAGCCTTCTCAGCAGCAAAAAAGCCGGTAATAGTATGTGTATTAAGCGTAGTGAGAACTGAAACGGTTGATGTGCCTAGAGCAAATATTTCTATTAAAGAATCTCTGGCCAAGAGCAAGGTGTCATTACCAATCAATTTCATTTTATGATAGTACATGAAATTAGGCTCATTGTAATTCATCAATCGGGGCTTTACATCACCATTATTAAGACTGAATTCAATGAGATTATAATTATAGTAATTAAAAAAGGGATCAGTATAAGAAAAATTGCCGGCAAGAATTAATGTTGAATCATCTGCAATTTCAATATTTTCATATTGAAAACTGGTTTGCGTATTCAAATCAGCAGGCATATAAGGATCAACCGTCATTGTAGGAAGGTCAATTACAGCAAATCCTTTCCTAAATGTTGAATTGATAGAATCGAAATAACCGCACAAGTATAATTTATTATTTTTCAGTTCCATGTCCATTACACTTTGTCCGCCATATGTATAAATCAGATTAGGGAGCGCCTGACCCGTTAAGGTATTAAAACTTATAATGCCATTGTTTATCTGGCCACAAACAAAAAGATAGTTATTCCATGCGACCATTTTTGTAGCATAGGTAATATTTGTTCCGAAAGTATAGGATTTGGCAGCGAATGCGGTTGTTTTATTGTTTGCGCCAAACTGTGCAAGCTCTATTCTTGTAGAATCACCAACAAATGTAAAACCTCCTAAAACAAAATACCCACCGCTATTATCTGAACAAGCATTATATACTGGTCCATCTGAAAGTGGATTAAAAGTTTGGTAATATCTTTCGTTAAGAGCAAGTTTAGACATGAATTCATTACGGGTACCGGCTTGTGTAAAGCTGCCGCCAATAAAATATCTGTTTCCTTTTTTGTGCATTGCATAAACCGGACCATTTGTTGTAAAAGGTAATGTGTCTACTCCGGTGGTTTGTGAAAAAATGAAACCAGAAATAAAAAATAAAAAAACCGAAAAAGTAAATAAACGCATTAATCAAATTTAACGAAAAAAAATTGAGTTTTCAGGGATATTTCTCCCCTCAATTTTTAGTAAAATAGCCCTTGCACAGATACCTTAAATGTGGTATATTTGTGTTAGATTTAGATTAAGTCTAAATAACAAAACTTATAAATAATTGATTTTTAAATAGTTATAAAATGATAACAGTTTCAGAAAACGCAAAACAACATGCTTTAGAATTAATGAAAGCGGATAATAAACCAGAAGGTTCCTTTATACGTGTTGGAGTTGAAGGCGGCGGATGTTCGGGCTTATCGTATATGCTCGAATTTGATAACAATATGAAAGAAGGCGATCAGGCATTCGAAGATAAAGGCATTAAGATAGTAGTCGACCGTAAAAGTTTTTTATACCTCGTAGGAACAGAATTAGAGTACTCAGGCGGATTAAACGGTAAAGGTTTTATTTTCAAAAATCCAAACGCATCACGTACTTGTGGATGTGGCGAAAGTTTCTCGGTTTAAGATTCAAAGTTTAAAGTTCAAGGTTATGGCAACGGCAAAAAAATTCGAAGATTTAGATGTATGGGTTAGCGCTAAAGAGCTTGCTGTTTTGATTTATAAAATAACAGACGATGGGCAACTAAAAAAGGATTTTGGATTGAAGGACCAATTAAGAAGAGCTTCAGTTTCTATTGTTTCTAATATAGCCGAAGGATTTGAAAGAAATGGGAATAAAGAATTTGTGCAGTTTTTAAGTTTTGCAAAGGGGTCAGCAGGGGAAGTTCGAGCACAACTTTATATTGCAAAAGAGTTAAATTATTTTGATGAGGAAACTTTCAATTTGATGAGTGAAAAAGCCACATCAATAAGTAAAATGTTATCAGGATTAATGAATTATTTAAAAAAATCAGAACTAAAAGGTACAAAGTTCATCTAATCACCTTGAACTTTAAACCTTAAACTTTGAACTAATGGGAAACGAAATTTTAAAAGAACATATTGACACCGAATACAAGTGGGGTTTTGTTACCGACATTGATTCTGATACAGCACCAAAAGGACTGAACGAAGATATCGTACGTTTTATTTCTGCAAAGAAAAACGAACCTGAGTGGTTGTTAGAGTACAGATTAAAAGCTTATCGTCATTGGCAAACTTTAACGGAGCCACATTGGGCACACGTAACTTATCCAAAACCTGATTTTCAGGATATCATTTATTATTCAGCGCCAAAAGCAAAACCAACTTTAAATAGTTTGGATGAAGTTGACCCTGAACTTTTAAAAACATTCGAAAAATTAGGAATCTCCCTCGAAGAACAAAAACGTTTGAGCGGAGTACAAAGTACAATTGCAGTTGATGTTGTGTTTGATAGTGTTTCGGTAAAAACAACATTTAAAGAGACGCTCGCTGAAAAAGGTGTCATTTTTTGTTCGTTCAGTGAAGCGGTACAAGAACATCCTGAACTTATAAAAAAATACATGGGCATGGTTGTGCCTCATACCGATAATTTTTATGCCGCATTAAATGCTGCTGTGTTTAGCGATGGTTCCTTCTGTTATATTCCAAAAGGCGTTCGTTGTCCAATGGAATTATCAACATATTTCCGAATCAATGCTTCCGGTACAGGACAATTTGAACGCACATTAATTATTGCAGATGAAGATTCATACGTTTCTTATTTAGAAGGCTGTACAGCTCCTGCACGTGATGAAAATCAATTGCACGCTGCTGTTGTAGAAATTATAACACATAAAAACGCTGAGGTAAAATACAGCACTGTACAAAATTGGTATCCTGGAGACAAAGAGGGGAAAGGCGGCGTATTTAATTTTGTCACTAAACGCGGAATTTGTTTAGAAGACAATTCAAAAATAAGTTGGACACAGGTTGAAACAGGTTCAGCTGTTACGTGGAAATATCCTTCTGTAATTTTAAAAGGTGATAATAGCGTTGGTGAATTTTATTCAGTTGCCGTTACTAATAATTATCAGCAAGCTGATACAGGAACAAAAATGATTCACATTGGTAAAAATACGCGTTCAACAATTATATCAAAAGGAATTTCTGCGGGCTTTAGTAATAACAGTTATCGTGGTTTAGTGCAGATTCGTAAAGGTGCGCATAACTCACGTAATTTTTCGCAATGCGATAGTTTATTAATGAGTGATAAATGTGGCGCACATACTTTTCCGTATATCGAAATAAAAGATAAATCAGCCATCGTTGAACACGAAGCCACAACAAGTAAAATTGGAGAAGATCAAATTTTTTATTGCAAGCAACGTGGCATCGATACAGAAAAAGCAATTGGTTTAATTGTTAATGGTTATTGCAAAGAAGTATTAAATAAACTCCCAATGGAATTTGCTGTTGAGGCCCAAAAATTACTCGCCATTAGTTTGGAAGGAAGTGTAGGATAAAATTTCTGTAATGCTAAGCTCAAAAAATAATCTTTCAAAATACAGCATCTTGTTTACAGGTTTAGTAAGCTTGGTGATGATTTATTTTTTTGTCTGGCGCACTAACGCAACAGGTTACCATACTGTTATTGACGGCGACGCAAAAGATTATTATTCCTATTTGATGTCCATTTTCATTGATAAAAATCTTGGTCATCAGGATATTACTCCTTGGTATGTTATTCAAACGCCAACAGGAACGATTAATGTACATACGGTTGGTGTTTCCATTTTACTATTGCCATTTTTCTTAATCGGTTATGTTTGGGCATCTTGGTTTGGTTATGATGTAAATGGTTTAAGTGCCCCGTTCGAAAAAATGATAAGCATTGGTGCTTTGTTTTATGCTTTATTGGGATTGCACTTTATTCGTAAACTTCTTTTAAAACTTAATATTAAAGATTCCGTTATCGCCATTACTATTATTTTAATTTTCTTTGGGACGCACGTTTTAAATTATAGTTTGAATGAGCCTGCTATGTCTCACGTGTATTCTTTCAGTTTAGTATCTGCGTTTTTATATTTCTCTTATCAGGTTTTTAATTCAGGAAAACGAAAATATTTTTTATTAGCTGCTGCAACATTAGGATTAATTATTTTGGTTCGACCGATTAATGGAATTGTACTATTTATTATTCCCCTTTGGTCAGATTCATTTAAAGAGTTTATAGAGAGAATGAAAAATATTTTCTTCAAGCAAACCAAAACCATGATTTTTGCAGGTGTCGTTTTCAAGCTTACTGTTTTAATTCAGGCATTCGTTTGGCTAGCTCAAAATGGCAAAATGATACAATGGAGTTATAAAGATAATGGCTTGTATTTTTTTAGTCCGAATACTTTAAAAATGTTATTCGGATTTAATGCTGGCTTTTTTATTTATACGCCATTGTGTTTGTTATTGATGTTAGGATTTGTTCCTCTGTTTAAAGAAAACACATTTAAATTCTTCGCTCTGTTTTTATTTTTAATTTTTGTTTTCTATTTATTCTCTTGTCATTGGGCTTACACCTATTTCGATGGACTAAGTATTCGCCCGATGGTTGATGTAATGCCTGTGTTTGCAATTGTTGGCGCTAAATTAATTTCTTCCGCTGAAGGCAAATTAAAAACAATTACGGTTTCTGCATTAGGACTTTTCCTTATTCTAAATTTAATAACCTGTTATCAATACAAGGCGGGCATTCTTCCTCCTGCCAGCATGAATTATCAAAAGTATAAATACATTTTTTTAAAGACTGATAAAAAATATGCAGGTGTATTAGGCGGCTGTAATGACTTGCTCCCATATTCTAAACATCACCCTGAAAAAAGTTTTAATTATGAAAACGCATCAAAGGGCAAAGAAATATTTGATTTTAAAAACATGGAGTATGGAGTTGCCTACCAAATTCCTGCATTAGGGTTTAACACCAGTAAAATTTATATTAAAGCGAGTTTAAAACGCAAAGAATCAAAGGTAAATTCATCTTCAGGCGCGTTAATGGTTTTTAGTATTGAGTCAACTGATAATGGTATAGTGAATAAACAGATTTGTAAAATGAATGACACGCCCTCTGAAAAGTGTTGCGATTGGGAAACATGGAATTACAATGTTACAATGGATGGTGTTATTAAAGCAACAGACCGATTAGTAGTTTATGTTTGGAATAAAGACAGACAGAATTTTTTAGTTAACGATTTTAAAGTAGAAGTATATAATTATAATTACCAAGAGTAGAAGAGTGACTGCAATTGAGAACATATCTAATAAAACAAAGTACACCATGTGGTTTTTACTAATGGCAGTGCTTTATTTTGTTTTCTTTCATCGCCTAGGCACTTATCCGATTAGAACATGGGATGAATCGGTTTATGCAGTTTACTCTTATGAAATGATACAGAGTGGAAATTATATTGTGCCTCATTTAAACGGACAAATTGATTATTTAAACGACAAGCCACCATTATTTTTCTGGCCTCAGATAGCTAGTATTAAACTATTTGGTTATAATGAACTTTCTATACGTTTTCCATCTGCATTATTTGGCGCTCTTACTGTTTTAATGTTGTTTGTATTCATCGCGAAACGGTATTCTTTTTATTTAGGACTGTGCATCGCATTTGTATTATGTTGCTCGTTAGGCTTTGTTACATTTCACTCGGCGCGTACTGGTGATATGGATACGATGTTGGCATTTGGACTGACGGGCTCTGTCTTAAGTTTTGTTGCTTATCTACAAAATCAAAAAAAGAAATATGTGATTTGGTATTTTGCATTCGTTCTGTTTTCATTTTTTACTAAAAGTATTGTAGGATTATTTTTACTGCCTTCACACCTATTAATTTTAGCAATAGCTAAACGTAATTTATTAAAAGACGTAAAACTTTGGCTTGGCCTTGTATTGACTTTCGGGCTAATAGGCTTCTATCTAATTGTAAGAGGAAAATATGAACCAGGATATTTTTCAGAACATTTTACCTCTTATCTCGGAAAATTTAAAGGGCACTTTAACGACTCTCACAATAAACCTTGGGATTTTTATATTAATAATTTGTATAACGAACGATTTTCAAATTTTATATTCGTAGTGATTCCAGCTGTTATTTTAATGTGGTTTGAAAAAACGACTGAATTAAAGCAATTACTTTTTGTGGCTTCACTATCAGCTTTGGTATTTTTCATCATAATATGTGTTTCACCAACCAAATGTTATTGGTACGATGTTCCTTTATTTCCTTTACTGGCAATAGTAAGCGGTTATTTTATTTGGAAGATGCTAGGAATGATTTCCTCGCAAGCTAATCATACAATTGCGCTTCCAGTGCTTTTAATTGCCATATTTCTTCCTGCTATTTATTATGCTGCAAAGCGATCTTATAATAATCAAATTCCACAACAAGAAAGACGAATTGAAATTGTACATGATTTTTTTCTTCATAACATAGATAATTTTAAAAATCAAAAACTAAAAGTGATAACAGATAATTATATTTCTCCAATGCTTTTTTACAAATATATGTTGAAAGACAGAAACACCGATTTAGTTATTTGCAATGCTCAAGAACTGCAATCAGGTGATATAGTAGTAATTGGTAATGACTCTATAAAATCAGTTGTCGAAAAAAATTATAATACAGAAGTATTACAGATTCACAAACAAGCAACAGTATATAAAATAAAATGATAACAATTAAAAATTTACGCGCCTCAATAGGCGACAAAGAAATCCTAAAGGGAATTAATCTCGAAGTGAAGGCCGGAGAAGTTCACGCCATTATGGGACCTAATGGTTCTGGTAAATCAACTTTATCTGGTGTATTAGCAGGTAAGCAAGATTACGAGGTTACCGAAGGTGAGGTTATATTTAACGGAAAAAACTTTTTAGAATTATCCCCTGAAGACAGGGCCCGCGAAGGATTATTTTTGGCATTTCAATATCCTGTAGAAATTCCGGGCGTTAGCAATATTAATTTCTTGAAGACGGCTTTAAACGAAATTAGAACTTACAATGGTAAGGAAGAAATTTCCGCAAAGGATTTTTTAGCTCTCATTAAGGAGAAACAAAAAATTGTTGAGCTCGACGGAAAATTAGCAAATCGTAGCGTGAACGAAGGTTTTAGCGGTGGTGAGAAAAAAAGAAATGAAATTTTTCAAATGGCTGTACTAGATCCTAAGTTAGCAATCTTGGATGAAACGGATAGTGGATTGGATATTGATGCTTTACGGATTGTTGCGAATGGAGTTAACAAGTTGAAATCAAAAGATAATGCAACAATTTTAATTACGCACTATCAACGTTTGTTAGACTACATTGTTCCTGATTTCGTTCATATTTTATATAATGGAAAAATTGTAAAATCGGGTGGTAAAGAATTAGCGCTTGAGTTGGAAGCAAAAGGATATGATGAAATTAAGAAGGAATTTGAAACTATTTAGAAATGATTGATGTAAAAACAAATATTACCCAGAGCCTGATTGACGCTTTAACTGCCTCAGGAAATAAAATTGCTTTCATGCCCGATAAAGCAGTTGTGGATGCAATTCGTTATGTGGAGGAAAATGGAATACCAAATAATAAGCACGAAGATTATAAATATTGTAATTTGGAAGCTGTTATCCGAAAAGAATTTAAAACTATTTCAAATAAATTTAATTCAGTTGCTAAAGTTGATGAGCATAAATTAAAAGATTGTATTAACGTTGTTGTTATTAACGGAGAGTATTCGGAAGTTCTATCGGATAAGAGTGCCGAGATAAAAGTCAGCACGCTTAGTAATGCCCAGGCAGAAGTAAAATCTCTAATTACCAAATTAGCTGATGTAAACGCCGACGCATTAATTGCAATGAATACCGCGTTTTGTTCAGGAGGATTATATATTAATATTGAAGGTGTTGTTGCAAAACCACTTCATATTATTAATATGGTTTCTTCAAAGGAAAACTCAGTTATAAATCCTCGTCAGCTAATTGTGTTGGAGAAAAGTGCTGAATTAACGCTTATAGAAAGTTTTGTTTCTGAAAATAACACTGGAAAAATATTTCAGAATCATGTATCAGAAATTCTATTAAACGAAAATTCAAAACTTAAATCGTATCGTTTACAAAACGAAGATGAAAATTCTTACCAGGTAAATACAGTTCAGGTAAGCGTTAATCGCTATGCTAATTATACGACTAACACATTTACATTTAATGGCGCTGTAGTTAGAAATAATTTAAATGTGATATTGGCAAGTGATTCGTGTGAATCACATTTAAATGGATTGTTTATCAGCTCAGGCGCTAAATTAATTGATAACCACACATTGGTCGATCATCAAAAGCCAAATTGCAACAGTAACGAATTATATAAGGGAATTGCTAAGGATAAATCTACCGGTGTTTTTAATGGTAAAATTTATGTCCGTAAAGATGCTCAAAAAACAAACGCTTATCAAAGCAGTAAAAATATTTTGTTAAGCGAAGATGCCACCATTAACACAAAACCTCAGTTAGAGATTTATGCGGATGATGTAAAATGTTCTCATGGTACGTCAACTGGTAAGGTTGATGAGGCGGCTTTGTTTTATTTGAAGTCGCGAGGTATTGGTGATGAAAATGCCCGTAAGTTATTGTTACAAGCTTTTGCTCAAGAGGTAATAGATAAAATTGAGATTGAAGAATTAAAGGAGCGAGTGGTTAATTTATTTGAAAAGGCAGTATAAGTGATAGATGTAAGTAAAATACGAAAAGATTTCCCAATCCTTTCAAAAAAAATAAATGGAAAGCCACTTATTTATTTTGATAACGGAGCCACTACGCAAAAACCAAAAGCAGTTATTGATGCTATTGTGAAATATTACTCAGAGCAAAATGCAAATATTCACAGGGGAGTTCATACATTAAGCAGGGAAGCAACTGTTTTATTTGAAGAGGCTAGAAAAACTGTGGCGCAGTTTATTAATGCTGAAGAGGAGGAAATTGTCTTTACTTCCGGCACTACTGATGGAATAAATATCGTTGCCAACGGCTTGAATTTACCTGCCGGTAGCGAAATTATTATTACTGAAATGGAACACCATTCCAATATTTTACCTTGGCAATTGTGGTGTGAACGAAATAATGGAACACTAAAAATTATTCCCGTTAATGATGACGGGACCCTTCAAATAAAGAAGTTGGAAACATTAATTAGTCCTCTTACAAAATTAATATCGGTAACTCAAGTTTCAAATACATTAGGCGTTATAAATCCAATTGACGAAATTATTAAGGTTGCAAAAATTAATAAAGTTCCTGTTCTTATTGATGGAGCGCAAGCGGTTCCGCACATGCAAGTGGATTTAAAAAATATGGGTGCGGATTTTTTTGTATTCAGCGCTCATAAAGTATATGCGCCGACAGGTGTTGGTGTGTTATGGATGAATAAAAATTGGTTGCCGAAATTACAATTATCAAAAGCGGGAGGAGGAACCATTAAAACCGTTAGTTTTGAAAAAACAGAATATGTAGATGGTCCGCTACGATTCGAGCCAGGCACTCCTAACATTGAAGGCGTTATTGGTTTAGCAGAGGCACTTAAATATCTGAATTCAGTGGGAATGGATAAAATTGCAAAGCATGAACATACTTTATTGAAATATGCGACTGAAAAGTTAAATGAATTTCCTGAAGTAGAAATTTACGCGAATCATTTAAATAAAGCAGCGGTAATTTCATTTAACGTGAAAGGCGCACATCCCTTTGATGTGGGAACTTTATTGGATAAATATGGTATTGCTGTAAGAACAGGTCACCACTGCACGCAACCTTTAATGAAACATTATAATATTCCCGGTACAGTACGCGCTTCATTTGCGATGTATAATACTCTTGTAGAAGTGAATTCATTTATTGAAGCATTACAAAAGTCAATTAAAATGTTGTCATGACCATAAAAGAGATTGAACAGGAAATAATAGAAGAATTTGAAATCTTCGGCGACGAGTGGGAGGGGAAATACGAACATTTAATAGATTTAGGAAAATCATTACCGAAAATTAAAGAAGAATATAAAACAGAAGACAGAATTATAAAAGGTTGTCAAAGTAAAGTGTGGCTACATTCTGAAAATAAAGATGGACAAATTATTTATACTGCTGATAGTGATGCAATAATTACAAAAGGAATGGTTGCGTTAATGATAAGAGTTTTGTCGAATCAAAAAGCAGAAGATATTGTAAATGCAGGTTTAGACTTTATAAATAAAATAGGATTAAAAGAACACTTATCGCCAACCCGAGCAAATGGTTTGGTGAGTATGATAAAACAAATGAAGTTAGATGCTTTAGCGCTAACAGGTAAAAATTAAATTTGGCGCTTTTGCGTCTTTGTGAGAAATAAAATGGGAGCAATAATAATTACAAAAAACACCGAACTGATGCAGCGTGTAATCGATGAGATTAAAACCTGCTTCGATCCAGAAATTCCTGTTGATGTATGGGAGCTTGGATTGATTTATGAATTGGATTTAAATGATGAGAATGAGTTGAAAATCACAATGACCTTGACTTCTCCTAATTGTCCCGCAGCAGAAAGTTTACCGGCTGAAGTGGAAAGTAAATGTAGGCTAACGCAGGGTATAAAATCAACTAATTTAATTCTAACCTTTGAACCAACCTGGACAAAAGAAATGATGAGTGAGGTAGCTCAACTGGAATTAGGATTTATGTAATGAATTACGAAAAACGCAAGAATATACGATTGTAGGAAAAAGAAATGGCAGACGAAATTGTAAATAAAGTAGCTAACAGCGGAATCGTTTCTATCGATTTGGAAGAATTGTATTCAGAAGGAGACCGCGTGTTGCTAGATGTAAAACCTTTGTTGTTTCAGGAATTAATTTTGAAAGAAAAAGATTTTCGTGAGTTTATTAAGAATGAAGATTGGACGAAGTACAAAAATAAATTAGTGGCAATTACCTGTACTAACGATGCGATTGTGCCAACTTGGGCTTATATGCTCTTAAGTTTAGCTTTAGAGCCTTTCGCTAAAAAAATTGTTTTCGGAACCATTGAGCAATTGGAAATAAGTTTGTTTGATGAGGCGTTGAGTAAAATAGATTTCTCCCAATATAAAGATGCCCGCATTGTTATTAAAGGTTGTAGCGATAAACCTGTTCCCACAAATGCGTTTGTAAAATTAACCGCAGCATTAAAACCTTTTGCGAAGAGTATTATGTACGGCGAACCATGCAGTACAGTTCCTTTATACAAAGCGCCAAAAATTTAATTACACCCACGGGTATCATTCCAATTACTTTTCGAGAAGTTTTTATTAAAGGCGAAAGCAGCGTAAGTAGTAAATCCGCAAAAGAAAATAAACAAGTGAAAAAAAGTGGCAATACGGTACCCGCACCAATAGGGCGCGCTTTGGTCGAGTGTAATTAAACGAACTGGTAGTGAAAGATCAACGATCAATGTGAATGTTGCCACTGACAATACCAATGTTTCAAACGTGCGAATTGGAAATAAAGATGGCTTTCTGTGCCATTTATATTCTTTTCCCCAGCTATGAATTAAGTAAAAATTGCCGTTAAAAGTCGGCGCAAATAACAAACAAGGTAAATCTTTTTCTTTTTTTGAAAACGCTTCGGCCTGCGCTAAAATCTTAAAGCCTTTTAAATCTTTTTTAAAGTCTGTATTTAAATCTTTTATTTTTAGCACAGCTTCATAAGGAAATTCATCTTTGTAAAATTGACTGTCTAAAAAACGTAAGCGGTATTTGATACAAATATTTTTTATTTCTTCTAAGCTAAAAATGTATTGTGGTTTAATATCGCGCTCGTCTAATAATTCAAAACTCTTGTTATAAAATTTAAGATTACCTAAAATTTTATTTTCATTTAATAAGTCAGAGCTTAAAATATTTTTTACTTCATCCAATAAAACATCCTCTTGCGAACGTTGTTTGATCCGCGTTTTTAAAAGCTGTTTAGTTATGTTAACTTTACCGAACATAAAATTTTAATAGGGGATAATAGCTATGCCAAGAGAGTAAGGCATAACACCTTTTGGCCCGTTTTTTGTAAACACTTCGCTTAAGTAATAGCTAGCCGTGAAACAAACTTGTTCAACACCAATCCTGAAAACAATGCCATAACGCAAACGATTTATATTTTGTGTATTATAGTGACGAACACGGCCATCCGCATCATCAGTTTTTCTGAAATCAGAAACAACATAACCGATTTTGCCACCTAACATAAGTTTAAACATGGTGGCGGTTTTTGTGCGAAATCGTAATTCAAGTGGAATTTCAAAACTACGTTCATTATAACGATTCGCAATGTATGGGATGTTTTTTGGTTCTAAAACAGTTGTTGCTTTAGAATTGGTGCTGTCTAACTGATAAATAAAATTAGCGTTAGAACTGTAATTGTGGACGTATAATCCTAAACCAAAACCAAAACTAAAATTAGAACTGCCTAATGGTTTATCAAACATAGTGGCAAATGCAAACCCAACACATTTCCAATCTGATTTAATGCCCTTCGGGGCACCGAGCCAATTGGTATAGTTAGCTTCAAATATTAATCGGTCGCGTGGGTCCGCTTTATAATTTTTTAAATCATATTCCGAGCCACCCTTATAAGTAGGACTTGTTGTATGAGTAGGTTGTTGAGCAGAAGCTAAAAAACTTATTGCTGTTAAAAGAAAAGAATATGTAAAATGTCTTAACATTGAGTTGCAAATTTACGTTTTTTTGACTTCTAATTTCTTTTGAAATACCGAATTATTACGGTAAATTGCCTGTTACAATATTTAAGAATTACTTATGAAACGATTTTTACTTTTTATTTTACTGGGTATTGTTTTCACAGGAACAACAGCTTTTATTATTAGTAGTGGTGGTATTACAGGGCGTACGGGTTCACCCGGCGAATCCACTTGTTCAGGTTGTCATGGTGGAGGTAGCGGAACAACTGTCGTAAGTTTGTCGGCATCTCCTTCTTTTACTGCCGCTCAATTTACTCCGGGACAAACCTATACTTTAGGTGTCAC
>JAYTSW010000322.1:0-5218 GCA_043745425.1 Sphingobacteriaceae bacterium
ATTTTTCCCAAAGGCATGCCTTTGGGAAATAATCGAATTTATTATAAACCCTTTTACTGGATTCAGAAGAGCTTCTGTTTTTCTGAATTTATTAAAAGATAAAATATTTAGCGCGTGAATTACGATTTAGTTATTAATTCAACGCCTAACGAAGTTGTTATAGCTCTTTTAAATGAGAAACGTTTAATCGAGCTTCATCGTGAGAAGAATAACTCCAAATTTTCGGTAGGCGATATCTACTTTGGCAAGGTTAAGAAGGTCATGACCGGTCTTAATGCTGCATTTGTAGACGTAGGGTATGAAAAAGATGCCTTTTTACATTACCTCGACCTAGGGCCGCAGGCTAACTCTTTATATAAATATGTTGAGCAAGCCCGTTCGGGTAAACAAAACGTGAGTAACCTCATGTATTTCAAAAATCTTCCTGACATTAAAAAAGAAGGTAAGATTAATGAGATTGTAAAAAGCGGACAACAAATTTTAGTACAAGTTGCAAAAGAACCTATTTCAGCAAAAGGACCTCGTATCACTTCAGAAATTTCTTTAGCTGGACGTTATTTAGTTTTGATTCCCTTTGCGGACAAAATTTCGGTGTCTTCAAAAATTAAAAGTTTCGAAGAAAAAAATCGTTTAAAGCAATTAATGCAGACTATTAAACCAAAGAATTTTGGCGTAATTGTTCGTACTGTTGCTGAAGGAAAATCTGTAACTGAATTAGAAAACGATCTTAACGATTTAGTAAGCCGTTGGGATGAATGTTATAAAACTTTAAAAACAGCTCAACCACCACTCCGTGTTTTAGGTGAGGTTGACAGAACCAGCGCTATACTTCGTGATTTTTTAAATGCATCGTTTAATAATATTCATGTTAACGATAAAAAATTATTTGACGAGTTAAAAACTTATATCCATACCATTGCTCCTGAAAAAGAAAGTATTGCTAAGTTTTACGATAATACTAAAGTTCCAATTTTTGATCACTTCGGTATTGAGAAACAAATAAAATCATTGTTCGGAAAAACCGTTCACATGAAAACAGGCGCTTATTTGGTTGTTGAACATACTGAAGCACTTCACGTAATTGATGTGAATAGCGGTAACCGTGCTAAGAGTGATAATACTCAGGAACAAAATGCATTTGAAGTAAACTTGGAAGCTGCAATTGAAGTAGCACGCCAGTTAAAACTTCGTGATATGGGCGGAATTATTGTGGTTGATTTTATCGACATGCACAATGTAGAAAACCGCAAACTGCTGTTTGATAAACTGAAGGAAGAAATGAAAACCGATCGCGCAAAACATAATATTTTGCCGCCAAGTAAATTCGGTTTAATTCAAATTACTCGTCAACGCTTACGTCCTGAAGTTAATGTTGAGGTTTTAGAAACTTGTCCTACTTGTAATGGAAACGGCAAGATACAACCAAGTTTATTGTTTGTTGAGCAAATAGAAAATACATTACGTTTTGTTGCGAGCGAGCAGAATGAAAAAGAATTAACCTTGAATGTTCATCCATATATTGAAGCTTTCATAACTAAAGGAAGTTTCTTTAAAAAGAGTTTGTTAAAGAAATGGGCCTCTACCTATAAAGTAAAACTGAAGATCCAGTCGCAGGTCAGTTATAGTTTTATGGAATATAAATTCCTAAATAAAGACCAAGAAGAAATTGTGTTATAAAAAGAAACCTCGCCGTTCGTCAAGCTCACGATGACGGTTGGGGTTTTTTATTGTTTAATTATTTTTCCTGTCACGGGCTCCTTGTTTTCAGAACTAATTATTTTCACGAAATAAATTCCGCTTGCCTGATTTTGAATATCGATTTTATTTTTACCATTAGTTGTTTCTTGCCGTAAAATTTCTTCTCCTAATAAATTAGTAATTATTATTTTCGATGGCGAATTAACTTCCAAAATAAAAATTCCATTATTCGGATTAGGATAAATAAGGAACCTATTATTTGACTTTTGGTTTTGAGTGATTCCTAATGGCAACATAAAATTTCCTTCCCAAGCACCTATATCGGGAGTTGTAGTATTTCTTATTGTTCCGATAAAATCATCCGTGACTCCAGTCCCAGACAACCCTCCACTTTCAGCAAGGGTTGGTGTGAAAAAATTTAAATTTAAAAAATTGGGGTTAGACCCTATTACGCTCTGAAATGGCGGAAACTCAATTTTTGAATTAGATTCTCTCGGGCTAATAAAAGCTTGTGCCGCGACCCATGAAGAGGTTGAAGTTCCATCCTCATATTCTTTATTTGGCGGCCAAGTACCTCCGACATAAAATAAGTTATTGTTAGAAGCAGTTGAGTAATTTTGAAGATTACCTGGTGATCTCTGCAAAGCTGCAGTAAACCCAATGCCATTTGCAGTTGATGTATTAACTACCAAATTGTTCTTTAAATTTAGGATTCCAACTGTAAAGGTAGACCCAGCGTGATAGATGCCACATGTACCAAAATGAGCGCTGGTTGAAGATGCGTTGATATAAATTGAGTTATGGTAAACATCACAAGTGTCTCCCGAACTGCCTGCATAAAGACCTTTTATTGCGAGCTGATTAAGTGATAAAGGAGCCCTTAGATCTCCTACTAAATTATTGTATATTTTCATTCTTCCTTTGGTTGGGACGATATATAGCCCTATCAAGTCACCATTTCCATTGCATTGAAGGTCATAAATTTTATTTCTGTATGCGCTGCTATTGCTAACCGCTCCTATGCTAAGCGCAGAAATATTAAAAGTAGCGATCAATGAACAAATTGTATTAGAATGCACAGTTACCGGTTTCAAAGTAGAAGAAGTACCAGCTCCCACCACCATCCCATAAACAACCCATCCATTAATACCAGAGATAAAGTTATTATTAATGACACTCATGGAATCCGGATCTTTTACCTCAATACCGTAAATAGTACCCATCGATCCGGTACTAATCGAGGAAACCGTATTGGTATTAACAAATACCGTCCTGACAGAAGGTGTTGGCGGAGCAAGGTCAATTCCTTTGCAATTTGTTGCGCCTGCAGTTGTAATATTTGAGAAATTATTTCCTGTAACAGTTGTTGTTGCTGTTGTAGGAAAAGAACTAAGACCATAATAGCCCCTGACCCAATTGCCTGAACTGGTTTTTGTGAAAGAACCAATATTATTCCCTGATACTAATACTTTCTCAATAGTATAATCGCTTGTGATCAGATTAACGGATCCTGTGTTGGGAATTGAAAGGTTTATTATTTGATTATTCTGAATCCCTAAATATTTCAATGGGGTAAGGTAACTTCCGCCATATGCAGTTATGAAACTAAATGTACCGCTTGCACTTCCTGCATAATTAACTGATTGGATGGAATTACTGTTAATACTTGCCGAGTAGGTTGTACTTGACATAGTGGAAACTCCACAAATAATACCATTAAAAGTAACAGATGTTGAGCTGGAGGTCAAACTTATATTATTTATTAAGTTATTATTTATCCCCACTGTAAATATGTTTGTAGTAGCATACCCATTACCAGAGGAATTATACACATTACAATAGGTGCCACTATTACAAGCTGATGAGTTGTTCGAAAAAATATTATTTGATATACTTATGTTTTGCGCCTGAGAATAATTATGAATTCCATAATAGTTTCCCGATGTTGCTGTTGAATAAGAACAATTCGTGATTAAATTATTATTTAATTTTAAAATACCACCTATGGTTGGCGATCCAACGTAATCATCTTCGTTCTTAATTGCCACAACGGAATGAGTAGTACCCCCTCCATTTATTGTTACCGTATTATTTTGAATTGTTGAATTTGTGAAAAACGGAGCCATGAAATTAATTCCAAATAAAATATTTGGATGATTTACTCCTGTCCCGTTATTGTTATCAATTGTATTATACGTAATGTTTAAGTCTTCTTGCCCACGCGCAATAACACCCGCAGCCTTATTAGCAGCAAGCGGAGCTCCTCCATAATTAATAATCTTATTCCCGGTTGCACTACTTGTTCCTCCAACATCGTTAAATTGATCAAAATAATTTCCAATAGACCCTAACAATGCAATTCCAATGTTACAGTTTTGAATTGTGTTATTGTAAAATTTATTGAATGAATTTGTTCCGGAAGCAGAATAGGTAGTTATTATATTTGTATGAGAAATGGTAGAGCAGACCATTACTTCTATTCCAACAGAACCATCTTTTGACATGTTATTACCAGGACTGAAAGTGTTATTGATTCGGTTCAAGCTTATGTTACAATTCTTAATTGTATTATATTGACAACCGTTGGTTCCGCTTAAACTGGCACTTAGTAAACCATAACCATATTCCATTGTAGCCGGATTAAAAGAATTCGTATCTAAAATATCAATACCATCAATTGTAATATAATCTGATCCCTTTAATTGCCACACGCCATCCTGAAAATTAGTTGCAGGAGTATTTGTTCCTCCTGAAAAAGCTATTAATAAAGGATTTGCGCCGACTCCGTTTTTTTTGAATGTAATTGGTGTAGCGGCGGATCCTTTCGCTGTTAATGTATAACCACCGAAGGGAGCTTGCTCTATATAACCAGCCGCTACTTCAATTATAATTGGTCCTAAAGGAGTAGTGGCGCTAACAGAATTAATCGCAGCAGCTAGTGAGGTAAAGGTAGTCGGTACAGAATATGTACCCGACATTTGGGCATTACTGGATAGCCCAAAAACCATGCAAAGTGAAAATATAATTAACCTAAGCGTATCGTTTTTCATACAATTGCTTTTATCAAATATAGTGTATTTGTTAAAGAAAATCAATTTCCTGCCTTACCTTACAAAACTCTGTTTTTTAACGTTTTCATTTACTAAATTTGTGTAAAGGGTAATCTTTGTGCATCTATACAATAGAGGCCGTTCGACCCCGCTGGGGTCGGATTTTATTGGAGATACTTTTTTAAAAACTTTTCACCCCAGAGGGGTCATTACAAATTATATGTAGCGACTCCCTGAGGTCAATCATAACGGATAAAATTTTATACATTAAGTTAAAAGAGATAAAGTGCAAATAAAAAATATACTTATATAAATATAACCTCGAAGGGTTCATTAATAATAAAACAGAATATATGTAGCGACCCGAAGCTGGGCGAGCATAACGGATAAAAATTTATACATTAGGTTCAAAAGAGAAAGAGTGTAAAAGAAAATATACTTATATAAATATGACCTCGGAGGGTTCATTA
>JAYTSW010000323.1:0-5211 GCA_043745425.1 Sphingobacteriaceae bacterium
ATTGGGCAATTGACGTGAACGTGCACCAAGAGCCAATATAATATTGGAAGATTCATAAACAGCGCTTTTGCCTTCTTTATCCTTTACCTCCACTTTCTTACCTGACAATATCTTACCAAAGCCCTGAATAACATCAATCTTATTTTTTTTCATTAAATACTGAATGCCTTTGCTCATGCCATCAGCAACATCTCTGCTTCGTTTTATTACTGCGCCGAAATCAGCTTTAATATTATCGGCACTAATACCGTAATCTTTCGCATGATTTAAATATTCGAATATTTGAGCACTTTTTAATAATGCTTTGGTTGGAATGCAACCCCAGTTTAAACAAATACCACCCAAATTTTCTTTTTCAATAACAGCGGTTTTAAAACCTAATTGAGAAGCGCGAATAGCAGTAACATAACCACCAGGACCACTTCCAATAACAATAATATCGTAGCTCATAAAATAAAATTAATAGAATGCTAATTTAAGATTTATATCAATGAAAAGCGGAAAACGTTCGAATTAATTTGGCTTGAATTTCAGGGTATTAAAGGAGGTAAAATGTAAAATGGCAGATGGAAAAGGTGTTAATGACCCATCTTCCATTTTCCCTAATACATTTTACATTATAAACTGTATCGGGCTTCAGGAACCACAGATAAATCGCAAAACTCCTGTTCAAGAAATTTGTAGTAGCCTGTAATGGCAATCATAGCTGCATTATCGGTACAAAACTCAAATGGGGGAAGAAAAATATCCCAATTCAGTTTATCTCCCGTTTCTTTTAATTGCTTTCGTAACTCGCTATTTGCTGATACACCGCCAGCAATGGCAATTTGTTTAATGTTATGAAGTTTTGCAGCTTCAATTACATTTTGCAGTAATACTTTTACCAAATGATATTGATACGAAGCACAAATATCATTTAAATTCTCCTCTATAAATTTTGGATTCTCTTTCACGGCATTCTGAATAAAATACAAAAACGAAGTTTTTATCCCACTGAAACTATAATTCAAATCAGACATTTTCGATTTTGGAAATGAAAATTTATTCGGATTTCCCGTTTGCGAATATTTATCAATTAATGGTCCGCCTGGATAAGGCAGTCCTAATATTTTGGCTGCTTTATCAAAGGCTTCCCCAACAGCATCATCTTGCGTTTGTCCAATCAATTCGAAATTTAAATAATCATTTACTTTCACAATTTGGGTATGTCCGCCACTAACCGTTAAACATAGAAATGGCCCTTCGGCAAGCTCAGGATAACGGTGTGTGTTTTCTTTTTGTTTAATAAAATGCGCCAGAATATGCGCTTGCATATGATTCACTTCAATCAAAGGAATATGTAATGCCATTGATAAAGATTTTGCAAAACTCGTACCTACCAATAAACTTCCCATTAAACCCGGACCACGTGTAAAGGCAATAGCTGAGATTTGTGATAAATTAACACCCGCTTTCTGCAATGCAGCATGCACCGTTGGTACAATGTTTTTCTGGTGGTCGCGGCTCGCTAATTCCGGTACTACGCCTCCGTATTGCTCATGTATTTTTTGAGAAGCTGTAACATTTGCCAATAAAATCTCGTTTTCTAGAATAGCGCATGAGGTATCGTCGCAGCTCGATTCAATACCGAGAATATAAACTTTATCATTCTTCATACGTCTAATTTTTATTAACTTTATAGGCTTATGTCTATAGGACACAAAATTACAAGAATATTAGTTAAAACACTCAAGTATGCGTTTGTTTTGGTGGTTCTTTTGCTTGTTTTTGTGGTTATAGCTATAAACTCTCCTGATTGTCAAACTTGGCTGGCCCATAAAGCAGCATCTTATTTATCGAGTGAACTTGGCACTAAAGTTGAAATAGATAAAGTAAAATTTCATTTTGTAAAAAGTGCTGATTTGGAAGGGGTATTTATTGAAGGGAATCATCACGATACGTTGTTGTACAGCAAATCTATTTCAGTTGAGCTAAAGAATTTTGATTATAATAAAAAGACTTTAAAAATTGAGCAAGTAAAACTAAGCGATACAAAAGCTGCAATAGTAAAATATAAAAGCGAAGAAGATTTTAATTTTCAGCAATTGGTTAATTATTTTTCTACGGGTGATACTACGAAGTCTAATCCATCCAGCTGGAAAATTACCTACGGAAAATTAATTTTGGATAATATTGATTTTGATTACCGAAATGAAAACAAAGATACTATAGTTTCACAAAACATAAATTACAATAATATTCGCTTAAAACATGTTTCTGGAGAAGTAAGCGATGTTAAAATTGCGGAAAATAAAGTATTTACGAAAGTAACAGGTTTAAAATTAAAGGAACAATGCGGTTTGGTTTTAGAAGACTTTAACGGGAATGTAAAAATTTCTTCAACTGAATTAACCTGCATGAATTTAAATCTTAAAACTTCCACTAGTGTTTTGAAGGGCGGTTTCTCTTTTTATTATACTAGTTGGGATGACTATACTGATTTTATTAATAAAGTTAAAATCCGGGCTCAGTTATTGGAGGCAACTAAAATAAACTTTAAAGACATAGCTTATTTCGTTCCACAATTAAATGGTTTGGATAAAGAACTATATTTTAACGGAAATGTAAAAGGTTTTGTAAATGATTTAACTGGAGAAAAAATTAATTTGCTTTTTGCAGATCAGACAAGGTTTTCAGGTGACATTGCTTTAAAAGGTTTACCGGATATTAAATCAACCTATTTAAACTTTAATGTTCGGCATTTAAGCACCAGTAAACGAGATCTTGAAAAAATTCCGAGTTACCCTTTTACAGAGAAAAAATATTTAAAGTTACCATCTAATCTTTCGAAACTTGGTATTGTAACTTTTAAAGGAAAATTTAAAGGTTTTATAAATAATTTTGTTTCGGATGGGATGTTTAATACGGCCTTGGGTTCGTTGATGACGGATTTACAAATGCGTATTGATACAGCTATAGATGTAGTTAGCTACAAAGGTAAATTAGTTTCTAAGAATTTTAATTTAGGAAAACTAGCAGGCTTGCCAAACTTGGGTGCGTTATCTATTAATTCAAATATAAAAGGACATGGCTTAACTTTAAAAGATGTGGACGCTGAGTTAAATGGTGTCATCAATAATATTACATTTAAAAATTATGCATATCAAAACATTACACTTAACGGAAACGTGAGAAATAAAATTTTCAAAGGAAAATTTGTAATGAAAGATAACAATGCGGATTTGGATTTTGATGGTAAGATTGATTTGAATAATAAAATTCCGGAAATGGATTTTATTTCCACTATCAATAAATTAAACCTGAAACGCCTTGGTTTAGTGGATTTAAAAAATGACGGTATAATTTCTTCTCAGTTATTTATTAATCTTAAAGGCGATAATTTAGATTATGTTTCAGGATTAATAAATATCGACAATATCATTTACAAAACAGAAGATGAAAAGGTGTATAAAATTAGTACAATTAATTTAGTACTCGAACAAGGCGAAGTGGATAAGCAAATAAAATTAACTTCTAATATGTTTAATTTGGCAGTTAATGGTCCGTTTAAACTCACCAATCTAGCTCCGGCATTTAATCAGTTTTTGTATACCTATTATCCCGCTTTTTTTGCTAAGAGTAAAAATAAGATTGTTTACACAGATGTTCTTAAATATAAACTCACCATTAAAAGATTTAATACCATTCGCGATTTATTTGTGAAAGATTTAATGATTAGTCCTGGCTCTGTATTTGAAGGCGACTTTGATGCTTCGAAAAATTTATTGAATCTTAATGCAAAGTCAGATTCCATTCGCTACAGTGGGGTTAAGTTTAACGATAATAAAATTGAATCGTATTCTCAAAACAATAAAATTAACCTTGTATTTAAATCCGACCATATTGATTTAACGGATAGTATTCATCTGCAAAATTATTTTATGTATTTTGTATCTAAAGATAAAAATACCAAGTACAATGCGGAGTGGGATAATAAAATTTCGCCACAAAATGCAGGAAAGTTTGCAGGGAAAGTGTTATTTGAAAATCACAAAGCAACATTAACCTATGATAAGATATTTTTAACAGCACACGATACAATGTGGAGTATGGTATCCTCAGATACAACTACTATTGACTCTTCAGGGGTAGTAATAGTAAAACCATTAATTTTTTCCAATGGAAATCAAGGTTTATCCATTTATGGAGGTCTCTCAAATAAACCTGGAGAAAAATTGGCTTTTGATTTAAAAAATTTCGATTTAAAACAACTGAGTCCGTTTTTTGGAAACTCACTTAAAATTGAGGGGATTCTTAACGGACAATTCGCTTTGCACAATACGTTTAAAAATATGGCGTTTAGTAGCGATTTGGCGTTTGATAAATTAAAATTAAATGATAAAAACTTAGGGTATGGAGAATTGAAAGCTGAATATAATACCGCAGATAAATATTTATACCTCGATGGTTATACTTCTGTTGGGATGCAAAATTTGTTAGGTGAAAAAATAAAGAACATTAGTTTTTCTGGATATTATTATCTCAATAAAAAAGAAGAGAGTTTGGATATAACTTTAACTGCACAGCCCGCAAATCTCACTTTATTAAATCCGTACTTAACTGGTATTATTACTTTGAATTCTGGACTTGTAGTTGGTGAAGGAAAAGTGACTGGTACTCCTGAAAACCCAAAAATAAATGGGAAATTTAAAATCATTAAGTGCGACATGAAAGTGGATTACTTAAATGTAATTTATCATTTAGCAGGAGATATTGAAGTTTTACCAGATCAAATAAGTTTTCAGGATATAAAATTAACTGATGAAGTGAATAAAAAAACAATGACAGGGTTGTTAAATGGAAATATATTTCACAACAATTTCAAAAACATGCAAATTGATTTTGATGTGAATTTCACTAACATGATGGTGTTAAATAAACAGAACGATGGTAAAGAACCATTTTATGGGAAAGCTTTTGCTACTGGCCGATTTGGTATTTATGGTTTTCTCAACAACATCGCCATGGAAATTAAAGTGAAAACAGAAAAAGGAACAGTTTTTACTATTCCTTTAGATGGCCCCGCTCAAGTTGCTGATAATAATTTTATACGTTTTGTAGTTAAAGACACCACAAAAAAATCAAAAGAAGAATCTAAGTCCGGTTTTAAATTGGACATGAATATTGAAGCAACCCCTGATGCAGAAGTGCAGATCGTACTAGATGCAAAAA
>JAYTSW010000324.1:0-5195 GCA_043745425.1 Sphingobacteriaceae bacterium
TAATGTATTGCCGACTTATCAGCTCGCAGACAAATCGCAGACAATTCCTGAATGGACAACGAAAAACTTAAATGAAATCTCGGACTGGATAACAAAAGAAACGAAATAAAAACCAGCCCATAACAGCAACTCCTATGTAATTGGCACGGACGAGGTCATCGCAAAGCCAATTTATTGCCTGCTTCGCAGACGATAATTTTTCTTTGGCTTTGCTAACAAACATTTGTATCTTTAAATTCAGAGCTATTTTTAATTTTCTTAAAATAATATTGTTGTTAAGTGTTGTTTCGGGCACAGGTTGCTCGCCTTCTTTTTTGCCGCGCTTTTCGTTAATAAAACCATTTAAAAAATAAGCAAGTTCATTATCGCTCAGTTCAACCAAATCCGGGTCACCATCTTTTTGCAGCCAAGCTATAATTTGAGATGGCTTAGCCTCATAACCTGCTAAGGCAAAAATCTCAAGCATTTTTCGGTTATTAAAATCGAAGGTGTAGCGAATGCGACGTAATATATCGTTACTAGTCATAATTGTTTTTCAAAATGAAAATAAAAGTAACCATTTTATCATAAGTACTCAAACAGAATTCCATGGGGTTTTAAATCTCCTCACTCTTTCTCACTTCCAAAAAACTTAGCGTCGCTCCAACAACCGCCAATGCTGGACCAAACGTGATGCCGATGATGTCGCCAATAAAAAAAGGTAAAATCATAAATAACCAATACACGCTTCCGATACCACAAGTATAACCTTTATTAGCACGTATAAAACTGGCGCTATCGCCTCCTGATAGTTTGTGGCGCTCTGCATTGTAATCCATCATGGTAAAACCCGTAAAGTACCAGGAAACAAATAATAAGAACGGAATTGTAACGAAAGAAAGAAAGGGAAGAAAGAAAGTCAATATCATACAAGCAATAATTAATCCCAATTCAATACTTAAATTTCTTAACGTAATTAATATCCCTCGTAAAATGTCTTTCATTAATTGAGCGAAAGAAAAAGGGAATTTGTTACCTGTTAGTTTTTCTTCAGTTAATTCCGATAACAAAGCAAACATCGGCGAAAGAATAATTAATAAAATATATTTGGAGAAAGTACCCGAGATGAACCAGAATATTATTTTAATGGCCAATGCAGCCATAAAACCCAGCGTTCCCGCTAAATAAGGCTTTGCAGATGAAAGCCAATGTCCAGTTTCGGGAATAGAATCAAACGACAAGTATGATTTAATTGTTTCCGAAACGAAATCTGCAAGAGCAATAATTCCAAATACAGCAAGGAGCCAAGTGATAATCCAAACAACGAGTGGATAAAGCAAAAAAGGCCAGAGGCCTTTATTAAAAATTAATTCAAATGCTTTAAAGCAATTCCCAAATCCTTTAAAAAATCCGGTGAAGAAGTTCATTCTACTTTCCCAATAAACTTATTGCTTCCGCTTCTGTTTCTACAACTTTAAATAAAGTGTTGAGTTTAGTGATTAGGAGCAACTCATTAATTTTTTTATTCATGTTACATACAACCACCTCGCCCCCATCATTTCTTGCCTTTGTAAGCAATTGAATCATTGTGTTGAGTCCACTACTGTTCATGTATTTTAAATTCGCAAGGTTAAGGGCAATTTTAGTTTTACCACTCGCCACTAATTCATCCACCTTCTTTAATAAATCAATAGCCTGATTTTTTTCAATTAATTCTCCTTCTAAAGAAATAATAAGACAAGTTGGCTGTTCTGAAATGGAAAAATTAAATATCATATTATAATTTTTTAAAGTGTTCGCACTTACCTTTTTCTTTCAAGTTACGACATTTGGCAAAGAAGTTCAAGGAGTGATGAAAAATATCAAAGTTCAATAAATCTTCTGTCATCTTTTGAATCTGCATAATGCGTGGGTCGCAAAACTCAAATACTTTTTCGCAATCGCTGCAAATTAAATGGTCGTGCTGTTTGTACTTATAAGCTTTTTCAAATTGGGCAAGGTTTTTACCAAACTGATGTTTAATTACCAAACCCGCATCCAACAACAACTCGATGTTATTATAAAGAGTAGCGCGACTAACGCGATACTTTTTATTTTTCATCATCAAATAGATACTCTCGATGTCAAAATGCCCTTCGTGCGAATAAATTTCATTTAAAATTGCGAAGCGCTCGGCCGTTTTTCGGTGGCCGTTTTGTTCAAGATAGTCGGTTAAAATTTTTATAACCGCTTCCTTTGTTTCTTCGCTCATCTTAAAATTACTGTCCAACTTTTATTACCTCAACGTCAAACACTAACCAAGCTTTTGGTGGAATTACTGGAGGAGAACCTGCATCACCATAACCTAAGTTCGGTGGGATAATTAATTTAGCTTTTCCGCCTTGCTTTAACATCATAATACCTTCTTCCATACCCGGAATTAATTTACCAACTCCAATAGGCATTGCCAAAGGCTGCGCAGCTCCATCGTAAGACGACCAGAACTTAGTACCATTTAATAAATAACCTGTTGTATGAAAAGTAATATTATCTCCTGTTTTCATGGCAGGACCATCACCTGCTTTTTCAATAAATATTTTTAAACCTGAACCAGTTGTTTGTCCACCTGAATATTTTTCCTTCAGAATTTTTTCCATTTCCATATGGTCGGATTTGATTTTATCTTCTTCTCTCTTCACAATTCCAACTTTTTCGGTTTCAAACGTTTTTGCGCCATCAAATGCTTCAGCTTCTTTTCCTTTACGTAAAATAACTAAATGCTTAAGCGTATCATTACCCGCAACTTTGTCAACTACATCTTGCCCTTGTACTACATGACCAAACACAGTGTGTTTACCATCTAACCAAGGCGTTGCTACGTGAGTAATAAAAAACTGACTTCCGTTTGTACCCGGACCAGCATTTGCCATTGATAAAATACCCGGAACTTTATGTTTTAAAGTTGTATCGATTTCATCAGGAAATTTATATCCCGGATCACCCATACCTGTTCCTTGCGGACAACCACCCTGAATCATGAAACTAGGAATAACGCGATGAAATTTTAATCCATCGTAATACGGAACGTTTTCCGCTTTCGCAGTATTTTTAATTTTTCCTTCAGCTAATCCAACAAAGTTACCTACTGTCATTGGTGTTTTTTTCATTTCCAATTGGCAATAAATATTTCCTTTTGATGTTTCAAATTTGGCATATAAGCCATCTGCTTGTTTCTCTAAAAATTCTTTGTCCATTTTACTAATTTTTACTTTTTGAGTTTTTTGTGAAATTGCAACATTGCTTGCTAAAACAAGTGCTGCTAATACTACTAAATTTTTCATCTCTTATAGTTTACGTATTTCTATATTAATTAAAATAGTGAAGTGACCTCTGGTCTACTTCATTATTTGCCTGTAGTAACCGTAGCTTGCGGACCAATAACATCTATCAGTTCCACTTCAAAAACTACGCCTGCATAAGGCGGAATTACCTGTCCATTACCTTGCGCGCCCCAACCAAGTGCTGATGGAATTACTAATTTTGCTTTTCCACCCTTTGCCATTAATTGTAAGCCTTCTGTCCAACCCGGAATAACTTTAGTTAATTCGAAAGTAGCTGGTTGACCTTTTTCAATAGAACTATCAAAAGGCGTACCATCTAAAAGTGTACCTGCATAGTGCACCACAACCTGATCGTTTATTGATGGTTTTGGCCCAGAACCTTTTTTAGTTTCGATGTAAATTAAACCGCTTGCTGTTGGTTTAGTAGTAATTTTATTATCAGCTAAATATTTATCGAATGCCGGTTTTTCAGCTGCCTGAAACTCCATCATTTTTTTCTCCATTTCAGCTTGTTGTTGTTTTTGTTCTCCCTCTAATTCTTGAGCGTTTTTAATGTCTTTTACTTTAATAACAACCATTAAATGATCACCCGGTTTAATATGTGGAGGCAATTCTTTTGCACGCTGTGTTTTTAAGAAAAACGAATCAGCATTAATGATAAATGAAGCGCTGTCGCCTTTGCTCATCATCGCTAATCCATCTTCGATACTTCCACTGAAAGATGATTTTGGTAAACGGTATTTAAATACACCACTTCCATCACCAGTAATAGTTTTAGAATCCACTAAAACGGAATCTTTAGAATATTGTTTAATAATAAATGAAAACGCTACGCCATCACCTTCTTTAGGTTTAACGCCATTTTCGTCGTGATTATAAAATTTATAATGCAATCCGCTTTCAGCTTTTGTGTAGCCATCGAATTCAGAATTTTTACAAGATACTAATGCTAATGCGGCAACAGTGGTTGTAAGTAAAAGGTTTTTGTTCATGTCGGTTTATTTTATGTCTGTTATTGTTATTTCGTATATCAAAGGCGTAAACGGAGCAACAGTTCCGTTGGTGTTTCCTCCTTCGCCATAAGCAAGGTACGAAGGTAATATTATTTTAATAAATTCACCTTTATGCATGCCTTTTATAACAAAATTTAAGCCTTTTAAAAGCTGGTCGGGCGTACCATAGTTAAATTGTAAGGGGTATTGGGGATTATCAAATAAACTATCATTTAAAAAACGGCCTTTATAAGTAACACTTACTGATTTTCCTTTACCAACCACATCGTTGCCGACTCCCAGTTTATGGTCTAAAATAAATATTTTATTAGGCAATTCAGTTACTATTTTGTAATCATTTTGAGAAATAAAATCTTTAATTGTTTTGAGCTCTTTATCCGTTATTTTAATTTCTTTTATTAGTTTTTTTATACCTACTTCTACTTTTATTAGTGAATCGTTTTTACAATAATCCGGCACTTTAGTTTGAAAATAATTCTGAAATAATTGCTGCGGTTTCAAATAATAAATAACACTATCTCCCTGCACCAAATTAGTAAAATGCGAAATAAACAAGGCTTTATTTACCGAATCTTCTGGATTAAAATAAATGGTTTCTCTTGTAGAAGAGAAAAAAATAGAATCGTTTTGTGTTTTAAAATTACAAGTAAAAGTAATATCGTCCCATGTGTTAATTTTCGAATCACCATCTCCAATACCAACTATCTTATAATACAAACCTGCATTGTTACGCGAAAAGCCATCAAAATATAAGGGTGCGTTTCGTTTACAATAGGTAATTACCAATGCAAGAGTTAAGAGTATTAAAAACCGAAGAACCTTCAATTAAAATCAATTATGGATTTGAACATCGTAAACTATTGGCATTTGCGGCGGAATTTTA
>JAYTSW010000325.1:0-19736 GCA_043745425.1 Sphingobacteriaceae bacterium
ATAAAAGGAAATACCAACGGGCAATATTATTTGTAAAGTTCCAAAACCAACCTGAAAGCCTAAAAGAGATAATACTTCAGCAAACGAATCTGCAAAGAAATTATAATATTTAAAAATGCCTAAAAAACCTAAGTTTACAAAAACACTAAGCCAAAACCAAAAGCGTTTTTGTTTATCGGTGCTTGATTCGAATATTTTAAGGCCTGTAATAAAATCTAATCCGGTCGAAAAAACAAGCAGAAATAAAAATCGCCAATCCCAACAGGCGTAAAAAAAATAACTAGAAACAAGAAGCAATATGTTTTGAGCCCTAACCTTACCTCTAGTCGGAAACCAGTAAAGTAAAAAAACTATCGGTAAAAAAAAGGTAAAGCTTAGCGAGTTAAATAACATACGATATAGAGGCTCTAAATAGTTGCTTAAATGTTATAATAATTTCAGAACACATATACGCGTTTTTCCTTTAATGAAAATAATTCCACCCGCCCTATGAATAGTTGGATTTAACACTTCTGGCATTTGTAAATAGGTTTTGATAAAAAAAATCACGCTTCCCGAAGATAAGCGTTTTTAATCTAATACCAAAAGACAAAAGTAAACCAGCCGGCGGCCAGATAAGCCTATTATCTTATTTCAATCTGTTCGTATTCTGTAAGCTAAATTCAAAGTAAGCCCCCAGGCGTCTTTCGATTTTGAAAATACTATTGGGCGATTAGTTGGCATTTTGGTTTCAAAATAATTATAGCTGATTAGATTATAACCAAGACTTCGGTAAACATCAACACCAATTAAAATTTTGCCAATAACAAATCCTTCAAAAAAAACTTTTAATTGACTTTCTCTAATTCTTACAAAATCATCGTCATATTTTTTCTGTAACCTGAAAGACCGTTGTGCTGAACGGAAACCAATACCGGAATATATTTTCTTTCCTAATTTAAACTCAAACCTATAATTACTTGGCAGAGTTCCATACATTCTGAATTTTTCGTTTACTTTCCAGTCAAGGCCAACAAGAGGCATAAAAAAATGACCCCAATAATCACTGTTGTAATAAAGCCCGCCACGCACTTGAAACTTTTCATTGAACACACGCGTTACTAATCCAATGCCCCCAATTTGCAAATCGTAATTTAAATTATCGGCAAAGTCAGTATTTAGTTTTGGAATTATTACACCAGTGTATTTCCATTTTTCGTTTTTGCTTTGAAGTTGTAATCCAATTGGCAGGCCCAATGAATACAAATTATACTTCTGTGTTATTGTTGAGGTTCTACTTACGGTTAATTGTTCGGCATTAATACGCAACATAAACACGTTGCCCTTACCGAATTTTTTAGGAATAAATAAACTCAAAAAATTATCCTGAGTATACATTTTATTATTAGTACTATCTGAATAATTTGAAATAAAGTGCTGGGAGTTAAAACTTACTATGTCCACATTTGGTTGTGCGCTAGTAATTGCAGAAAGTAAAAACAGCTCTATTAAAAAAACGAATCGTATATGGTGTTTTATCAAACCACAACAAATATATAAAAACACTTGATAAAAACAAGCGGTTACTTTTCGATAATCATAATTTCAACCCTACGGTTAGTTTGTTCTTTTTCTGCGGTATCTTCAATTAATTCTTTTGGTTTACTGTGCCCAAATCCTTTATAGCTTAATCTTTTTTCGCTAATTCCTTTCGCTAATAAATATTCGTAAATAGTCTTAGCGCGGGCTTCTGATAGATTTTTCTCTCTAGTGTCATAATCCAACCCATCTTCAGGTCCATCTGTGCAACACACGTGCCCCTGTATTTCTATTTTTAATTTCGGATTATCTTTCATTGTTTTTAAAAGCTTTTGTAAAACAGGAACGGCAGACTCTAAAATTAAATGTCTTCCGGGAACGAAACTCAAGCCTTCGACAGCAACACTTTCTCCTGTGTTTAATTCTTCAATGTTTTTTTTCTGTTCTTTTTTTTGCGACTTTTCTTTTGGTGTTTCTAAAAATGATTCGGCAACATTTAATACAACGACGGGTTCAAAATAAACATCTACCCGTCGCTGTTTTGGTTCTCCTCCTGGGGAAGAATTATCTCTCGATAGTTTTTCTCCTTTTCCTTCACAAGCGTAAACATTTATTTGGGAGAGAGGCGCCTTGTTTAGTAAATATTGTTTTACGGCGTCGGCCCTTTTTTGTGAGAGTGCTAAATTATAACTACCGGCATTTAAAAAATCAGCATAACCATAAATTGCAATGTCAACTATTTTGCCGTTTAATACTTTTAGTGTGGAATCTATTTTAGAGAAATTAGTTTGAGAAATGCTTTCGTTGATGTTATAATACAAACGGAGCGTATCAGCTTTCTTTTGACCGAAAACAGAACAAGAGTAAATAAGAAAAAGCAGAATGAGTCCTTTCATATATAAATATAACGAAAAGAAATTAAAAAGTAACAGTGTATTTAAAACGAAAACATTTCAGCAACAAAGCCTGGGACAATTCCTAAGGCCAGTGTAATTATCGCAGTTAGTATAATCACCATTTTTTGAGATAACTCAACAGACACTTCTTCTGTTTCTGCGGCAGGCTTAAAGTACATTGCAATAATTACTTTAAAATAATAGTACACACCGATAGCAGAAGAAAGAATCGCCAATATTATTAACCATTTGTAACTTGTACCAATCATTGTAATCAACACAAAATATTTTGCGAAGAAACCGGCTGTAATTGGAATTCCCGCTAAGGACAACATTGCAACGGTCATGCAAGCTGCCAATAAAGGATTACGCTTTCCTAAACCATTAAAAGCTTCAAAGCTTTCATCACCTTTTTTAGTCACATTATATAAAACACCAAAAGCAGCAATTGAACCAATTGAATATGCCAATGAATAATATAACAAAGCACCAAGCGTTGCGTTACTGCGAACGTTAGCTAATACTACCATTAACATAAACGCAGCGTGACTAATACTTGAATAAGCCAACATACGCTTTACGTTTGTTTGTGCCGCGGCACTGAAATTTGCTATTACTAATGATAAAGCAATAACAGAAACTAAAATCATTGTCCAAATTTCTGATACGCCGCCAAAGCCAACCAAAAACAAACGTAAAATAGCAGCGAAAGCAGCCGTTTTAACAACGGTACTCATTAGAGCTGTAATAACTGTAGGCGAACCTTGATATACATCAGGCGCCCAAAAATGAAATGGAGCGGCCGAAACCTTAAATAACATGGCAATTAATAACATGATAACGCCAGCGTAGAAAAACACAGGCATACTTCCAGCGGTATGTGCAGAAATGACAGAACGAATTTGCATTAAATCGAAACTTCCGGTTGCGCCATAAATTAAAGCGATGCCGAATAATAAAAACGCACTCGCAAAGGAGCCCATTATTAGATATTTAAAACCGGCCTCATTTGATTTTATATCTTTCTTTTTACTTGCCGCTAAAACGTAAAGCGGAATACTCATAATTTCTACTCCTAAAAACAAAGTCGTCATGTTTTTGAAAGCCGTTAACATTAGCGCGCCTACAACAGCAAACAGAACTAAAGTAATGTGGTCAACCATATTCGAATTGTTTTCGAAATAATCGTTTGCCATAATGAACCAGAAGAAAATGGTTGCTAGAATTACACCACTGAACGCAAGAGCAACTTTATCAAAAGCAATCATATTGTCGAATGAAGCAATACTTAACGGATTGTTCCACTCCATGAAATTTCCAACATAAGCGCCTAAAACACCAAGCAGAACCAATGGAAAAATTATTTTTTTGAACTTAAAAATTTCAGCGAGCATCGCCAAAATTCCAAGACCACTTATTATTAAAAGACCTTTCATACTATTATTTCAAATTACTTAAAAGTGCTTTTACAGCAGGTTCAGCTAAATCATTTAATGGTTTTGGATAAACACCAAACACAATTATTACAGCGCAAACAGTTATTAAAACCACTTTATCGCTTGTTGCTAATGAACCAAATTCCATTGCGTTATTTGGTTTTTCGCCCAACATAATTTTTTGATAGGAGCGCAACATATAAACAGCACCGAGAATAACACTTAATCCGCCGAACGCCGCAATACCTGCGCTGTACTGGTAAACGCCGTTAATTAATAAGAATTCACCAATGAATCCGTTTGTTAATGGAAGCGCAACAGAGCCTAATAAAATAATTAAAAACAAAACAGAGAATTGTCCGTTCATATTTCTTATGCCGCCTAACTTATCAATGTCTCGCGTTCCGGTATGACGCAATAAAATATCCGCGATCAAAAATAAACCAACCACGTTAACACCATGACTCAACATTTGAATTACCGCACCCTGCACGCCTTGTTGGTTGGCAGAAAAAATTCCCGCAGAAATTAAACCAACGTGAGCAATAGAAGAATAAGCAATTAATCGTTTGTAATCTTTTTGTACGATAGCAATACAGGACGCATAAACAATTCCTATCGATGAAAGTAAAATTGCTGTACCACCCCATTTTTCTAAAGCTAAAGGAACAACTGGCAATAACCATTTAATAACACCAAAGGTTCCCATCTTTAACATAATACCTGATAATAACATTGTGCCTTGCGTTGGCGCAACAACATACGTATCGGGCTGCCAAGTGTGTAAAGGAAAGATTGGCATTTTAATAGCAAATGCTAAAAAAATCATCCAGAACACTGCGCTTTGTTGATCAACGTTTAGGCTTCGTCCTGCAGCATATAAATCATTAATGGCCCAAGATTTAATGCCACTTCCAAAACCCGTGTGGTTATACAAATAAATTAAACCGATTAACATGAAGAGCGAACCGAATAAAGTATAAACAAAAAACTTGAATGTGATTTTCGCGCGATTTTCGCCACCCCACATCAAGCAAATAAAATAAATAGGAATTAGCGCTAATTCCCAAAACACATAAAACAAAAAGCCATCGTTGGCAGTAAACACACCAACCAAAGCCATTTGCATTAATAATATTAAACCATAAAATGCATTTGGTCTTTCGTAATCGTTTTTGAAAGATGATAAAATAATAAGTGGAATTAAAAATGTAGTTAATAAAACCATTAATAAAGAAATGCCATCGAAGCCAACGGCAAATTTAATTCCCATCGATTGAACCCAAGTACAATTTAAACTCAAAGTATTTGCTGCAGGATTATTTTTAAATTGAAATAAAACAAAAAGCGACAACGCAAATTCCGCCACAGCAGCAGTTAAGGCTAATGAGCGAGCCGCCTTACCTTTGGCTAAAAACACCAGCAGCGAAGCAACAAGCGGCAGAATAATTAATAATCCGGTTAACATATCTTTTGTTTACTTATATAATAAATGTGAATAATAAAATTAGCACAACGCCTAACACCATGCTCACAATGTAAAAACCAATGTTTCCTGTTTGTAATCTGCGAACTAAACCTCCCGTACCAATAACTGCACTTCCTACACCATTTACAATTCCATCAATAACCTGTAAATCCAAAAATTTATAAAAAGCAACTGAAATTAAATCTAAAGGCTTACGAATAACGGCGTCATATAATTCATCAACATAATATTTATTGTAAACTAATTTTTGCCAAGGTTTTAATTTGTCTTCACTGTTTACGGGTAAAACATTATTGGTAATAAACATAGAGTGCGCAAAATAAATTACCGCACAAGCAGATAATACCGCAATACCCATTAAGGTCCATTCTACTTCGTGAGTTAATGTGCTTGGATTTTTGTGTAATATAATCGGACTTAAATGTTCGCCTATCCAATTGGTTTGATGCCAGAATTCAGGTAATCCTAATACGCCGCCAACAACAGATAAAGCAGCCAATACCATTAAAGGAATGGTCATGCTTTTTGGTGATTCGTGTAAATGGTGTTCTTGTTCGTGTGTGCCACGGAATTTTCCGAAGAAAGTTAAGAATAACATACGGAACATATAGAAGGCCGTTAGCATAGAAGTCATCATTCCAAGAACCCATAATAATTTGTTGTGCTCGTAAACATGAGCTAAAATTTCGTCTTTACTAAAGAAGCCTGAGAAAGGAGGAATACCACTAATAGCAATTGTTCCCAACAACATAGTGATATAAGTAATTTTAATTTTCCCTTTTAAACCGCCCATCTTTCTAACGTCCTGCTCACCACCCATAGCGTGAATAACAGAACCCGCACCCAAAAACAATAAAGCTTTAAAAAAAGCGTGCGTTGTTACGTGGAATACAGAAGAGCTATAAGCGCCAACACCTAATCCTAAAAACATTAATCCTAATTGAGAAACAGTCGAGTAGGCTAAAATCTTTTTAATGTCGTTTTGTAATAAACCAATTGTGGCGGCGAATAAAGCCGTTGCCACACCAACAATTGCAACAGTTTCAGAGGCAACTTCGGAAATAGAATAAAACACATTTGAACGAACTACCATATAAACACCGGCGGTCACCATTGTAGCGGCGTGAATTAATGCAGATACAGGAGTTGGTCCCGCCATTGCATCAGGTAACCAAGTGTATAACGGAATTTGTGCGCTTTTTCCCATTGCACCAACAAATAACAATAAAGCTATTACGGTTACTATATGCTCGCTGCTTGCGCCCGCCTTTGCAAAGACATCGCCGTAGGAAACGCTTCCGAACGTAATAAAAATTAATATGATGCCTAATAAAAATCCCAAATCACCAATACGATTCATCACAAACGCTTTTCGTGCAGCATCGTTGTAAGCTTGATTCTTGAACCAGAAACCAATTAATAAGTAAGAACACAAACCAACGCCCTCCCAGCCGACAAACATAATTAGGTAATTATTGCCCATTACAAGGAGCAACATGAAAAACACAAATAAATTTAAGTAAGTGAAGAAACGAGAGAAGCCCGCATCATCATGCATATAGCCCGTAGAATAAACATGAATTAAAAAACCAATACCAGTAATGATTAATAAAAATAAAGAAGAGAGAGGGTCGTATAAAAATTCGAAAGGAATATTTAATGTATCAGCGCTAATCCAAGTGAATAAATTAATAACATGAGATTTTGTTGCCGAATGATGTAATTCAATAAAAGCAAGAACAGAAATAATAAATGAAACGAGAATGCTTACGCAGGCAATTCCGCCTGATAAGCTCTTGCTTATTTTCTTTCCAAAAAAACCATTGATTAAAAAACCAATCAATGGAAATAAAGGAACTAATGCAATTAATTTAATCATAAATATCTTTTACTGTTTCAAATTCGTTAATAGGTCGGTATCAATATTTTTAATGTTTCTGTATATCATACTTAAAATAGCAAGACCAACGGCAACTTCTGCAGCTGCAACCGCCATAATAAAAAACACAAATACTTGTCCGGCCGGATCGTTATGTAAAGTAGAGAAGGCCACTAACAATAAGTTAACCGCATTAAGCATTAGCTCGATGCACATAAAAATAATAATTGAATTACGACGAGCCATAACGCCAACCGCACCAATAATAAACAACACCGCGCTTAGCAGTAAATAATAGTTTATTGAAATTCCGTTTAACATAATTTTATTTAATTTCTTTTTTACCAATCATAATAGCACCAACCAATGCCGCTAATAATAATATAGATGCAATTTCGAATGGGAATAAAAACTCTTTAAACAAAACCATTCCTAAATTTTTTACAAGACCAATGCTTGAGTGACCATACTGTACTAATTGTAAATCACCAGCGCCTTTTAAAGAACCAACCATTACAAATAATAACATACCGCCCGCAATAGCAGCAATAATTTTATTTAACCAAGAACGTTGAGGCTCTGATTCTTCATTTAAATTCATTAGCATGATGACGAACAAGAAGAGAACCATAATTGCGCCCGCATAAACAACAATATGTACCACCGCTAAAAACTGCGCGTTTAATAATAAGTAATGTCCTGCAATGCAGAAGAACGTAAGCACTAAATATAAAACGCTACTAACTGGGTTGCGACTAAATACTACCATTAAAGCAAACATAATAGCAAGGAAAGAAAGAATCCCGAAAAGCCATTGTGTAATTGTGTAACCTAATAACATAAATTTACTTAGTGTTTTCCTTTATTTAAACTTTTTCCTTCGAACAATTCGTTATGTTTTAATCCTTGAATTTTTTTGAATTCAGCAACCTCTTCGGTTTGACGTATACTTACATCAATACGAGCTGTTACTTTTTCGACTAACTTATCTTTGCCGTAAATAAAATGATCACGCTCAAATTCAGCATCAACAATTCTATCCGTTAAAAATATAGATTCTTTCGGGCAAGCCTCTTCGCATAAACCGCAGAAGATGCAGCGTAACATATTTATTTCGTAAGTGCGTGCGTATTTTTCTTCTCTGTATAATCCTTCTTCTCCTTTTTTGCGTTCTGCACTTTCCATGGTGATGGCTTCAGCAGGACAAGCAACCGCGCATAAACCACATGCCGTGCAACGCTCTGCGCCATTTTCATCAAGCTTTAAAACATGTTGTCCGCGATAAACCGGGGCGCGCGGACGAGTTTGCTCAGGATATTTTACAGTAGGCGTTTTTTTAAACAAATGGCTTGCTGTAATAAGCATGCCTTTTGCAATAGCAGGAAGGTAAAGCTTTTCCATAAAGCTTTGCTCCTTGTTTGATACTACCTTGCTTCTGTTTGTTAATTGCATGCTCAATTAATTAAAAATGTATTGTCCCTCTAAAAAAATATTCAACAGCAACCGTAATTGCTAAATTTAATAATGATAATGGCAATAAAATTCTCCAACCTAAATTCATTAACTGATCATAACGGAAACGAGGCAAGGTCCAACGTACCCACATAAATACAGAAATGAAAACACACGTCTTAGTAAAATAAGCGCCGAAGCCTATTAATGAAATTAGCCAGCTTCCTTCTTGTAAGCCCAAGGCGTGGTATAATTCTTTTGCAAACGGAAAATTGTATCCGCCAAAATAAAAGCCGGCCATAATTGCTGATGATACAAACATGTTGATGTATTCAGCAAATAAATACAATCCTAATTTCATGGACGAGTACTCTGTGTGATAACCACCAACTAATTCGCTTTCACATTCGGGTAAATCAAATGGCGCACGATTGGTTTCCGCTAATGCGCAAATGAAGAAAATTAAAAAGCCTAGAGGCTGATAAACAAAATTACAAACGCCTTCGTCCTGTTGTGCTAAAATTTCACGTAAGCTTAAACTACCACCGGCCGTAATGATTAAAGCGATAATAGAAATACCCATTGCAATTTCGTAGCTAATCATTTGCGACGAAGCACGAATGGCGCCAAGTAATGCAAATTTATTATTGGAAGCCCAGCCGCCAATCATAATTCCGTAAACACCAATTGAAGCAACACCTAATAAATACAATACGCCAATATTGATATCTGTAATTTGTAAAGCGTAAACTTTTCCATCAATAGTAACATCTTTCGCCCAAGGAATAACAGTTCCCGTCATGAGCGCTGTAATCATAAATAAACTCGGACCAAGAATAAAAAGAAAGCGATTAGAAACGTTAGGAATAATTTCTTCTTTAAAAAACATTTTTCCGCCATCAGCTAATGGTTGTAATAAACCAAAAGGACCAGCGCGATCAGGACCAACACGATCTTGTAAGAAAGAAGCAAATTTACGTTCCCACCAAGTAGAGTAGGCGGCAACTCCTAAAGAGAGACCGAATACGCAAACGCAAACAATTGCTTTATATATTATAAATGATATCATATTATGGTCTCTTATCTATATCCATGAATCCTAAAGCTTTTTGGTGCTTCATGGCTTCAACTTTTAATTCATTTAAATGCTCATAATGATTTTGTGAGATAACTGAATTGCGCGCAATGTGCGACGGCCCTTCAATTGTCCAATCCGATTTTTTCTTGTGATTGTAACGACAAGAGTTACAAATGAACTCAGTTACTTCGTCCCACTGATCTTTACGCGCCGTAACACGAACAACTTCTTCGCCTTTTAACCACACGCGTGTTTTTCCACAACACTTATCGCATTTGCGATTTGCATCAACGGGTTTTGTAAACCAAACACGCTGTTTAAAACGGAATGTTTTATCGGTTAATGCGCCAACAGGACAAACGTCAATTACGTTCCCTGAAAAATCGTTATCAATTACTTTTTCAATATATGTAGAAATTTCTCCGGCATCGCCACGGTGAACAACACCATGCATACGCTCGTTTGTAAATTGCTCGGCAGTTTTTACACAGCGGTAACATAAAATGCAACGCGTCATGTGTAATTTAATTTTATCGCCGATGTCAATCATTTCAAACTCGCGACGTTTAAATTCGTAGCGCGTTTTTGCAGATCCGTTTTCGTAACCTAAATCCTGTAATTTACATTCGCCTGCCTGATCACAAACCGGACAATCTAAAGGATGATTAATTAGTAAGAACTCAACAACACCTTTTCTCGCTTCAACAATTTCAGGAGACGTAAAATTTTGTACAACCATTCCGTCCATTACTTCTGTTCTGCATGACGCAACAGGTTTAGGCATTGGATTTGGATTAGCGGTTGAGCCTTGTGTAACTTTTACGATACACGTACGACAATAACCGCCTGATGTTTTTAATTTGGTATAATAGCACATTGCCGGCGGAGCTACACTCGGCCCGATCATTCGCGCTGCTTGTAAAATGGTTGTCCCCTTAGGCACATCAATTTCTACTCCGTCAATAGTTACTTTCATTATGCTACAACTTTATTTAATCTATTGTAATGACTTACGTCAACAAACTTTTTACTTCTTGCCACTGCTAAAAACTCATCTTTAAAATGACGAATAGCCGCTGCAACAGGCCACGCTGCGGCTTCACCTAAAGGACAAATTGTTTTTCCTTCAATCTTGCTTTGTATATCCCACAACAATTCAACATCACTTTCGTTAGCTGTTCCGTTTAAAAACTTCTTTAATATTTTTTCCATCCAACCGGTTCCTTCACGGCAAGGCGAACATTGTCCGCAACTCTCGTGATGATAGAAACGTGTGAACGTAAATAAATTTTTTACAATACTTGTGTCTTCATCCATTACAATAAATCCACCCGAACCTAACATGGTTCCTGTTTGGAATCCGCCATCAGACAAACTTTCGTAAGTCATTAAACGCGGTTCGCCTTTTGCGGTTTTTAAAATTAATTCAGTTGGAAGAATTGGAACAGAAGAGCCTCCCGCTACAACTGCTTTCATTTTTTTGCCATTGCGAATTCCGCCGCAATATTCTTCGCTATAAATAAATTCTTCAACAGGAACACCCAATTCAATTTCGTAAACACCCGGTTTATTAATGTGACCTGAAGCAGAAATTAATTTTGTGCCTGTAGATTTCCCAATTCCAATTTTTGCATACTCTTCTCCGCCCATCATTACAATTGGACAAACGGCAGCAATAGTTTCAACGTTATTTACAACAGTTGGACAACCCCATAAACCCGCAACAGCAGGAAACGGAGGTTTAATGCGAGGGTTACCACGCTTTCCTTCTAATGATTCTAATAATGCAGTTTCTTCTCCGCAGATATAAGCACCACCACCAACTTGTACATAACAATCGTGAGAGAAATCGGTTCCTAAAATATTTTGTCCTAATAAGCCTGCGGCATACGCTTCTTTAATGGCATTTTCTACAATACGAGCTACATAAAATATTCGCCGCGGATATAAATGTAAGATGCTTTTGCGCCTAATGCATACGATGAAGTAATCATTCCTTCAATTAATGCATGGGGAATTTTTTCCATTAAGTAACGATCTTTAAAAGTTCCCGGCTCAGATTCATCAGCGTTACAAACTAAATAACGCGGAACGCCTTCCGGTTTTGCTAAGAAACTCCATTTTAATCCTGTAGGAAAACCAGCACCACCTCGTCCGCGTAAACCTGATTTTTTTACTTCGTCAGTTACTTGGTCGGGCGTCATGTTCTTCAACGCTTTCTCAACCGAAGCATAACCACCATGCGCGCGATACACCTCAAGCGTGTGAATGTTTGGAACCTTATCGTTATGTATTAATAGCTTTCTTCCCATCACCAATTATAATGTGTTTTGATAATCTTTATCAGTATAACTTCTTAAGCGATTTTCGCTTTTATATTTTTCAATTAATGAATCTACCTTCGCGTAAGTTAAATTCTCGTGATAACTCGCGCCGCATTGTAACATTGGAGCAGTACCACAACTTCCTAAACACTCTGCTGTTTTTAAAGTAAACATACCATCGCGAGTAGTTTCTCCAACTTTAATATTTAATTTTTTTTCAATGTATTTTACAATGTCTTCAGCGCCGTTTAACCAACACGATGAGGTTTGACAAACTTCAAACACACATTTACCAACTGGTTTTAAATGATACATGGTATAAAACGATGCTACTTCAAAAACCTCAATCGATTTTATTTTTAAAACCTCAGCAACGTAATCCATTGTTTCAGGACTTAACCATCCGCCGAATTCGGCTTGTGCAATGTGTAATACAGGAAGCAAAGCAGATTTAATTTTTTCAGGAGGGTAGTGACTTATGATTTCTTGTACCTCAGCCATAGCCGCATCACTGAATTTTATTTCAGCACGTTTCTTCTTATCAAAATGTTGTGTTCCGTGTACTTCTGCTCCCATTTTAATTTCTTATTTAATAACGTTACGCGTCGAGTTCTCCCGCAATAACATTCATACTACTCATGGTGATAATTGCATCACTTAACATACTTCCTTTTATCATTTCAGGATATGCCTGATAATAAATAAAACAAGGACGACGGAAATGTAAACGGAATGGCGTTCTGCCACCGTCGCTCACTAAATAAAAACCTAACTCTCCGTTGCCACCTTCTACTGCGTGATATATTTCTCCAACAGGAACATCAGTTTCGCCCATCACAATTTTAAAGTGATAGATTAATGCTTCCATGTTGTTATAAACTTCTTCTTTTGGTGGTAAATAAAAATCAGGAACATCAGCATGGAAATGCCCTTCTTTCGGCATGTTCTTAATGGCTTGTTTAATAATTTCTAAACTCTGCCACATTTCTTCCTGGCGGACCATGAAACGATCGTAAGTATCACCACTAGTTCCAATCGGAACAATAAAATTAAAATCCTGATAAGATGAATATGGATTCATCACGCGCACATCATAATCAACACCCGCCGCACGTAAGTTTGGTCCAGTGAATGAATAATCTAATGCCATTTGTGAACTTATAGGCCCGCAATTAACCGTGCGGTCCATAAATATTTTGTTTCGCTCTAATAAATTTGAAAACTCTTTTAACCCTGCTGGATAACCCTTAAGGAAAGCGTCAATTAAATCCCAAGTTTTTTGACTCCACTCGCGTTCAAATCCGCCAATACGACCAATGTTTGTTGTTAAACGGGCGCCACAAATACTTTCATAGATATCATAAATTTTTTCGCGCCATTGGAAAATATATAAGAAACCTGTCATCGCACCAGTATCAACACCAATAACTGAATTACAAACTAAGTGATCGGCAATACGCGCTAATTCCATAATGATGACACGCATGTAATCAACACGCTTAGGAATTTCAACACCTAATAATTTTTCAACCGTCATGTGCCATCCAATATTATTTATTGGAGAGGAACAATAATTTAAACGATCGGTAATAGTTGTAATTTGATTGTAAGGACGACGTTCTGCTAATTTTTCAAATGCACGGTGTATGTATCCAACTGTTGGAGTGGCTTCATGAATAATTTCACCATCCATTTTTAATACGTTCTGAAAAATACCGTGAGTTGCAGGATGCGTTGGACCAAGATTAAGAATGGAATATTCTTTTTCTTCTTCAGCGAATTCATCCTGATTAATTTCTGGCGTAACTTGTACTTTCTTTTTTGAAGCAATAGTTTCTTCAGCAACAACAGTGTCGGCTACTTTAGTGTTTTTATTTCCTTTTTTTGCCATTTAATTATCGTCCAAACATTTTATCGCTTTTATCTTCGCGAGATTGATCTTCTAAAGGATATTCTTTACGCAACGGAAAAATATCCATTTCGTCAACATTTAAAATACGTTTTAAATTCGGGTGACCTTTAAACTTCACGCCATAAAAATCATAAGTTTCGCGCTCCATCCAATTCGCTGCGAGCCAAATGTCGGTAGCAGTTGGAATTTCAGGATGCGTCATTGGAAAAAATGTTTTTACACGAATGCGCAAATTTTTTGGCATGTTGTGTAAATGATAAATAACACCTAAATGTTTTTCATCAGCACTTTGAATGCCGCATAAGTCAGTTAAAAAATGAAAATTAAATTCAGGCTCATTTTTTAAATAGGCTAATACTTCGTGAACTTTATCTTTATTGATATAGAAAACAGGAAAGTCGTAAGCAAGTTCTGTTTTTTCAACAGCACCGCTAAAATTTTCATTCAGCTTTCCTTCTATTTTATTTAGTAACTCTTGTTTTTCCATTGTTTAATTGTCAAATCGACGAATTGTCAAATTGATTTATTCCATTCCGTAACTATTCATTAATTTTTTATACTCGTCAGAATTTCTTCTTCTAAAAGATTCATGTTTTGCTAACTCCTGAATTTTTAAAATGCCTTCAATAATTTGTTCAGGACGGGGAGGACAACCTGGCACATAAACATCAACCGGAATAATACGGTCGATACCTTGCAGCACCGAGTAAGTATCAAAAATACCGCCACTGCTTGCACACGCGCCAACAGATAAAACCCATTTCGGTTCAGCCATTTGTTCGTAAACCTGACGTAATGTTGGTCCCATTTTTTTGGCGATGGTTCCCATTACCATTAACATATCTGCTTGTCGCGGAGAAAAGCTTAAGCGTTCAGAACCAAAACGCGCTAAATCATAATCAGAAGCCATGGTGGCCATAAACTCAATTCCACAGCACGATGTTGCAAAGGGCAAAGGCCATAATGAATTAGCGCGAGCCAACCCAATTACACCCTCAAGCTTTGTTGCAAAAAACCCAGGCCCCTCGAGACCATCAGGTAATTTTGCCATTTCAAGCTTTGTACGTTTCTGTAATTGCTTTCCCATTTTAATGAAATTATAAATTTTGAATTATAAATTTTGAATTGACATTTAACATTTATAATCCATCATTCAACATCTTTTTATTCTTCCCACTTAAGAGCTTTCTTAGCTAACATGTAATAAAATCCAACTAATAAAAGTGCGATAAAAGAAAACACTTCAATCACACCTAGCATTCCTAATTCTTTAAAGTTTACAGCCCAGGGATACATAAAAATCACCTCCACATCAAACAACACAAATAAGATAGCCACTAAAAAATATTTAATTGAAAACGGTAAACGAGCGTTACCATGACTTTCGATACCGCACTCAAACGAATCGAGTTTAATTTTTGTTTTACGCTTAGGGCCTAAAAGGTGTGTAGCAACCATTGTAGTCACAACAAATCCAAGCGCCACGAAGAACATTAAAACAATTGGTAAATAATCGGCTGGTGAATTTGTAGAACCCATAATTTAAAGCATTAAATTAGGTTGTAAGATTAACGATTTTTGGGTAAATCATCAAATCTTACAACTAAATTTTAATACAAAACGGCCCTATTGTTTAATAAACTTATAATTTGAAGAAGTTGAGCGTAAATTAAGGCTTAAAGTATATAATCCATTAGCCAAACCATCTAAGTCAATACTTGCATCAAAAGCTCCATTCTTTAGTTTACCGGTTCTAACGGTTTGCCCTAAAGAATTAATAACAGAATAGTTAATATCCTTATCTATTACAGATTTAAAAACCACATTAATTACTTCGTGCGCTGGATTTGGAGAAATTTCTGCGCCTGTGAAAACAGAAATCAAATGGACGTTTGTAGGAACAAGGTTTACAACTACCGAAGAGGCTTGACAGCCAGAACCATTATCAACCCAAACCGAATAGAAGCCTGAGCCATAAAGAGAAATATCTAAAATTTGGTTCGTTTCGCCCGGAATTGGACTGCCATTTAAATACCATTGATAGCCTGTAGCTGAGGAGGACGTTAAAATATTACCCAATTGAGTAAAAGTTGGAGTTGGAGGGGCTGCCCCTACAGTCATTGTTGCTGTACCTGTTGATTGACACGCTCCAGTATAAACTGTATAACTATAAACCGTAGTAACGGTTGGTCCAAAAGAAGCAGTGAAAGTATTTGCGCCGCCCTGCCAAATAATACTTGAGGCATTTGATGTTACAATAAGATTTTTATTTTGCCCCGCACACGTTCCGGTACTGGTAGAAACAGAAGTAGGGGTATTAATTACATAAACCGTAGTTGTGTAAGGAGAACTGGCCCCAACCGAATTAGTAGCAACTAAAGTAACCGGGAAAGAACCAAGCGCAGTATAAGTTATACTTGTTGGATTTTTTACAGATGATGTGCCTGGATTACCACCCGTAAACGTCCAAGACCATGATGTTGGAGAATTAGAAGAAGCGTCGGTAAACGTAACAGAACTACCAATACACACAGTGCTGCTTGATGTCATGTAAAATGCATTAGGCGCAACACCAGGCTGACTATATAAATCCGTTTCCCATATACCACGACCAAACGTAGCGGCTCTTAATTTTCCTGTAGGATAATAAATTTCCATATCATTTACCCAAACATTAGGAAGGCCCGTATTATAAGGAATCCAAGAGCTCATACTTAATTCTCGGTAATAAACACCATAATCCATGCCCACATAAACTGCACCAGGACTATTCTTTTTAAACACAATACAGTTTGCTGGAAGATTTGGTAAACCTGTAGAATAATTAGCCCAGCTTAATCCGCCATTAGTTGTATAAAACACTTTGTTGCCTGATGAATAACCTGATAAAGTAACATAAACATTATTTTCATTAGTGTTATCAATATCAATATCTGTAATTTGAGCCGAGCCTACCGGAATTGTTCCTGTAATTGGAGTCCAAGTTGCGCCGGCATTAGTTGTTTTGAAAATAGAAGTTGCCCTTGCAGCATAAATAACATTTGAATTTGATGGCGCAGAATTAATAACCATTACATCACCGCTACCACCTAAGGCACCGGCCTGCGTCCAACTATTACCTTGATTAGTTGATTTAAAAACATCTTGCCGCCCTGCATAAAATAAATTTGGATTTGTTGGATCCTGAGTAATTGGCGCAATCCAATTACCCGTGCCCGTTAAACCGGAAACAATATTGCTAAAGCTAAGACCATTGTTAGTGCTTTTTGCATGCGCGCCGTTAACATAAGATCCGATTATTGTTGCGTTATTATTCCAATCAACAAAACACTCCATACCATCACCACCTTTTATTATCGACCAAGTAGTGCCATTCCACAGAATTGTGCTATTGTCTTGAAGCCCTGCAACGATACGCGTACTGCTTAATGCAGATACACCCAAGAAATAAGGCTCAGCAATATTCATATTTCCATTAACATCACTCCAAGAGGCGCCACTATTTGTGGTTCTGAAAACACCACCATCACAAGCGGCCCAAATAGTTGTACCGTCCATATAAACAACATCGTGTTGGTCGGGATGGATATATGGCCCACCGCCATAACCAAATGTGTTTTGTGCCCAAGTCGCGCCGCCGTTTGTTGATCTCCATAAATCAATTCCACCAACCATTATTTCATCTTTATTAGTAGGAGAAGCGCCAATGGATAAATCATACCATGCCTGTGTGCCACCTAAAATATTTGGGGTTGTTGACATTACTGAAAAAGTTGCCGCTGAATTTGTAGAACGAACCAATGCGCCAAAAGCATTTGTAGCGCTTGTAGCAACTATATATAAATAATTAGGATCGGCAGGAGTTACCGCAATACGTATTTGTTTATACCCAGTTGTGTTGAAGGTGGTGTTAGAAAAGGATTGCCCTCCATTTGTTGAACGATAAACATTACTTGAATTAGCCGCGTAAATTGTTGTTGTATCGCCAGGCTTATATTCTGCATCTTTATAATAGCCTGGGGTTACCAACGACCATGTTGTTCCGCTGCTTCTTGTGCGATAAATACCAACCGAAGTAAAGGCAAAAACCTCAACCGGATTAAGAGGATTGATTAATAATTTCGAAATAAATCTCGACTGACTTGTTGTCCATGTTAAGCCTGTAGTATTCCAAGTTAATCCGCCGTCGATAGATTTTAAAACGCCTATTGACTTTGAATCGCCACCTGAAAATCCAGTTGGCGCACCATCAAAATCACCAGTTGAAATATACATTATATTATTATTTGATGGGTCAATAGCAATATCAGAAACACCAAGAGATGCAATTTGATCAGTAGTGGTTGTCCAGCTTGCGCCGTTGTTGGTTGATTTCCACAATCCTCCATCTGCAGCCCCAACAAATACAGTTCCTGTGCCTGCCGGATGAAAGCGAACACATTGTAAGCGCCCAGCGCCTGGCGTTGCTCCGCCTCCAGGGGAACCAAAAGGCCCTAGAGAGGTCCAGTTTGCGGTAGTTGCAGAAACAGCAGCTGTTGCCATTTGTTTGGCAGTTGGATTGCTTTCCAAATATTTTTGAAACTCTTCGTAAGATCTTTTCGGTCCGGCAGTTCTTAAATCACCAGAAGGATAAACGCGCGGCTCCGCAGCCCACATCCATCTTCTCATCACTTTATAACCTTGTCCGCGCGAAGGATTTTTGTCTTTCCAAAGGTCTTCGAACTCTTGTTTAATATCGTAAAAGTTTTTTGCTGAGTCTGGTGGACTCGGCTGTTTATTAACCTGCGCGCTAATTGTAAAAGCCGACAGACATAAAGCAGACACTAAAAATTTTGTAATGTTTTTCATATTCAAATATAATAATAATGAAGCAAAAAAAGAAGGCTTAGTAATTAGAAAATGAGGCGAAAACAAGCTAAACAACTTAAGGCTAGTGTTATAACATAAAAATGGCTCATTTTTTAATCGAAATCCATACCATTTAACATTTATATGTTTATTAAAAAAAAAGTACACTTAAAATAGAAAGGATTTATGAAATAGTTTTATTGAAACAAACTCTTGTTCCTTGTATGACAAAAAAGAAAGTAACCCGTTCCGCCGAAAACAGAAAGATATTTGTACTCGACACCTCAGTAATCATCTATGATCACACAGCAATAAAAAATTTTAAAGAACACGATGTAGTCATTCCGATAACGGTTTTAGAGGAGCTCGACAACTTTAAAAAAGGAAACGACACAAAGAATTACGCTGCGCGTGAATTTATAAGATACATTGATAAACTTTCAGGAAAAAACACTTTACAAGATTGGACGTCCATTAATGGACCATCGCGAGGCAAATTTAAAATCGAAATGAATACGACGAGTAAAATAAATGCTGAACGTATTTTTGATGATAGAAAAGCGGATCATAAAATTTTAAATACAGCTTTATATACTGCAGAAACCAATCCAGGAAGAAAAGTTATTTTAATTACAAAAGACATTAACCTCCGTATAAAAGCAAAATCACTTAGCTTACAATCGGAAGATTACGAAACCGGAAAAATAAAAACGGTTGATGAATTGTATACAGGAATGAGCGAGATACAAAAAGTATCTGCAGAAAAAATCGCTAGTATTTATCAAAAAGGATCAAGTACGGCTAAGGAAGTTTTAAAGCGCACCGATGCAACACCAAATCATTATTACATTTTAAAAAACGGATCGCAATCTGTTTTAGCGCGCTACAATAAAGAAGATGAAAC
>JAYTSW010000326.1:0-5173 GCA_043745425.1 Sphingobacteriaceae bacterium
GCCGCCACACAGGGCGTAATTTTAATTTGTTATCCACATATTTCTTATTTTATTTGAAATGCTGTCTGCGTAATATATCGGTGCGCAGATATGGCATTTTTTTACTTCGTAGAATTCTTTTTGTTGATTTGCATTGTCAAATATTTTTTTACCCATATAAAACGGAATTTCTTTGTCTTCGGTACTGTGAATTACCAATAACGGTTTATGAAATGTTTTTATTGATTTTGTCGCACGATAACCTTGCTTTATGAAAAGACGACCGATAATTGGAACTCTGTGCGCACCGATGTCTTTGTGAGATGAAAACGCGCCTTCAATTACTAAACCGTCTATATCGTTTTGTCTTTGTGTTGCAACAACTGCTGCTAAGTGTCCGCCAAGAGATTGACCGTAAATAACAAGTTTGGTATCTTTTATTTCTTGTCGGGTCTTAATGTAGTCAAGGGCAGAAAGAGCGTCAATCAAAACATTTTCTCTTGTTGCTTTTCCGTCCGAAAAACCGAAACCGCTGTAGTCAAACATAAAGACCTGAAACCCGTTTTTTATTAATGGAGATATTGCTTGGTATTGACTTAATAAAAAACCAGCGTTGCCGTGAAGATGAAGTAAAGTAATTGTCGCGGGATTATTTTTTGGCTTTAAAAACCAACCATTCAATTTATTACCATTCGCACTTTTGAAGAAAACGCTTTCAATGGTAAAGCCAAGGTCAATGGTGCCCTTGCCATTTCTCGTAAACGTTGGTTGATGATTGTCCTCTGAAAAATAAATAACAGTCGTGTCGGTTGCGCTTTTTATTGTTAATCGTTTAGCTGTCGGAGGAGGTTTGTCTGGATAAAGAAACAATTTGTCAAAGCTACAAGAAGTCATTAGTATTAAAGTAAATATTGCTAAAATACTGTATCTCATTTTGGTCAAGAACTAAAAAAGTTTCGTCATGATTACTTTAAACCGTTAAGAACACTTTCGAGCCATGTTTTATTAAAATCCATTATTATATCAGGGGCAATTCCTGTATTATCAATAGCATTTTCAGGAATTCGTCTTGAACGCGAGGTTGCATATCCTAAAACATAAGGCATACAATTTAAATTTACCGTTCGCATGTTAGAATAATCTAAAACACCGGCAGTATGTTGCCCCATTAAAACAACCTTTTTGCTCTGTTTAGCAGCTAAAAGAAATTGCTCGGTAGAACTTGCACACCCCTCATCAATTAATATTGCCACTTTTCTTGGATAGGTATAAAACGTTTTCAAAGTGTCTTTCCCATCGCTACCTATGTTAACAAGTTTGCCGAGATTTTCCTTCATCTTTGTAATAATATCAGCAATGTTCTTTTTGACCTCTTCTGGTAAGCTTGGATTTTCATCAATTACTCTTTGCCATGCTTTTATATTATCAGGAGTAGAAAAGACATCCGATCCAACTGTTCCAATAGGATTGGTGTAAATGAAAGGCACAAGCGGAGTATAAGAAAAATCACTTCCGCCACCATTATATCTTAAATCAAGTATCAAATAGGGTTTGCTTTTTATTTTCTTTTCGTTGGATTTAACTTCAGAAAGAATCTTTTTTGAAAAATGATCATCAAACGATTTAATTCGCAAATAACCAGTGCTGTCGTTTACATCCTTATAAAAAACAGCTTTATTGGAATTTTCAAGATTACTAAAAGGCTCTGTATCTTTCGGTAACTCAGTTGGAGCATTGATTTTAATAAAGTCTTCAGGACTAAATTTACCATCTTTAATTACATAATTATTTATTTCAGGATGGTGGTCTTGATAATAAAACATGCCTTGATATTTATTACCTTCAATATGTTTTAGTTCAACTTTTACTTCACCTGCTTTCCAAGATTTCACCGAAGTATTTAAAATAACACCTGTATAATCACGGAAAGAATTTGGATTTTTGAATAAAGCAATTTCATACTTTTTTGAAGGCGTAATGTAAATGCCTTCAATATCCGTCAATGGTTTATTTTTTAATGCGGTTATAACCTGCGAGGTTAGTAAAATATTTTCAACCGTATCATTTGTATTTTTAGTGGCTTTACGGACAAGCTGAACATGCCCATCTTTATAGTAATTAAGATAATTTTGAATTGTAAAATAACAATAGTTTGGATTTGGAGCTATTTTAGCTTTTTTCATTAACTCCTCACTAAACGCTACATAAGACGATCTGCTTGAATCGTTTACTTTATCTGAAAAGCCTGCGTAATTAACTTCTATATAGTTCTTAACAAAGGTAAATTCCTTTTCGCAATCGCAAGTTTGTTGAGCTTGCAAATTGATACATGAAAGAATTACGATCATAATTATAATACGCGACTTGTTCGCCGAACGATGATCTACGTCCCTGCATTGCGCCATTGCCCCGCTAACGGTTCGAGTTTTTGTATTGTTAGACATCAGTTGTAAGTCGTCTTGTGCAAAGGTGAGGAAGTTTTTTGTAATAAAGATAGCCTTTTGTTTTAAACAAGCAAATAGAGGTTTTACCTATAAGAATGCCTTTATTCCAATGAATGTTTGGATTTCCTTAAAATTTTCTATATTTGATCGACCGTTCATCAATTCAATTTTCCATTCTCATTAATCAATTTCAATATGAAAAGCAATAATACCAAAAACACCTTTTTAATAGTTGGGATTATTTTTCTGACAATGGTACCAATTTATTTTTTTGCAACGGAAGGGTACTCAGGTTGGCAAAAATGGTTACCAATATTTCTTTTTGGGATTTTAGGCATTGGAGCGCTACTAAAATATTTTAGAAAGTAGCCCTCCTGCGTAAATACCACTTTTTGAAGGTGAATTTATGTTAGGGACAATACAGGAAAATGAAATTTAATTAATGAAAAATGTTATAACTGTTTTTTTTCTTATACATTTTCTCCCTTGCGCTTTTTCGCAGCAGGACAAAACAATAGATTCTCTTAAACAGGTCTTGTCAATTTCTTCACAAGACACGAATAAAGTATATCTTTTACATACTATTGGATCTCATTATCAAATATCTTTTTCTGATACAGCTATGATTTATGCAAATCAGGAATTAAAATTATCAGAACAGCTTAAATTTCAAAAAGGGATCGCACAAAGCTATCTCCTCATCGGAACAATCAAGCAATATAAAAACATGTATGAAGAAGCCCTGAAATATTATATGCTCTCAATTAAGATTAGTGAACAAATATTCAATAAAAAATTGATGGCCGCAGCGATGGTTGGTATTGGAATAATAAGTCAAAATACAGGGAACGCCCGAAAAGCTATTGACTATTACGAAAAAGCATTAAAAATACGAGAAGAAATAAATGATAAAATGGGTATAGCAGCTTGCTTAAATAATTTATCAGGAATATATTACTATCGGGGAGATAGGAAAACGGCAAAAACATATATTTTGAGATGCTTAAAAAGCGGAGAGGAAAATGGAAGTAAAACCGTCATAGCTTCCTGTTTGAACGGTTTAGCAAATATTTCTTTGGAAGATGGTAATTTATCGGATGCGCTTGAATATTCCTCGAAAGCTTTAAAAATGTATGAAGAAATGCAAAGTTTTTATGATATTGTTTTGGTTTTAAACAATAGAGGGGAAATATACCTTAAATTAAAAAATTTTAACGAAGCATTAAATTGCTATAAAAAAGCATTAGAAATGGCCCAAAGCTATGATATTCTCGAATTTGAAGCCGATGCTTTGGGAGGATTAGCAATAGTTTATGAAAAAACAAATAATTATAAACTTGCTTATCAATACCGTACTAGCTGCTCTGAATTAAAAGACAGCATACTTAATAAAGAAGCGCGTGATCAGGTGTTAGAAATGAGTACTAAATATGAAACCGAGAAAAAAGAAAAAGAGATAGAGATACTGAATAAAGAAAAAGAAAAAGAAAAAGCAATATCTACAGAACAGAACAAAAGGAAAAACATCATTGCATATTCATTAATAGCAGGATTACTTTTAGTTGTAATTTTTTCTCTTTTTCTTTTCAATCGCTTCAATGTTACCCGGAAACAAAAACACATAATAGAAGAAAAGCAAAAAGAAATAACGGACAGCATTACTTACGCCAAACGCTTGCAAACTGCTATATTACCACCCGAAAGTTATTGGAAAAGCCATTTGTCCCAAAGCTTTGTTTTATATCAGCCCAAAGATATTGTTTCAGGAGATTTTTATTGGATGGAAAATGTAAACGATTTGATTTTATTTGCGGCGGCTGATTGCACTGGTCACGGAGTTTCAGGGGCAATGGTAAGCGTAGTTTGCAGTAATGCCCTTAACAGAACCGTAAAAGAATTTGGCACTACCGAACCAAGCAAAATTTTAGACAAAGTGCGTGAGTTGGTTTTAGAAACCTTTGCGAAAAGCGAAAGCGACATAAAAGACGGAATGGATGTTTCCTTATGCTGTTTAAACACAAAAACTAAACAGTTACTTTGGTCGGGAGCAAATAACCCATTGTGGTATATAAGAGAAAACAACTTAAACGAAATAAAAGGCGATAAACAGCCCATAGGAAAAAATGATAACCCGAAACCATTTACCTTAAACACCATCCAATTACAAAAGCAAGATACAATTTACATTTTTACAGACGGGTACGCAGACCAATTTGGCGGAAAAAAAGAAAAAAAATTTATGTACAGATCTCTCAAAAACCTGTTGTTGGAAATACATCAACAATCGCTTGAAAAACAAAAAGAGATTTTACGGCAACATTTCGCTAACTGGAAAGGCAATACAGAACAAACCGATGATGTGTTGATTATCGGGGTAAAAGTATAAACGTTCTTTGACTAGTAAATTTTTTTTGTAATGTCAAAGCAAAATGTTGAGAAATTTTACAAAGTTTTAGCGCAAAATTCTTACACTTTCCTCCCTGTCTGTTCCTTGTTATATCAATATAATTCTCATTTTATATCATAAAAGTACAATTTTAATTGGCAAAAACAAAGCTCTGTTAAACTCCGGTCTACTGCCAAAAATCCTTTATTTTTTTACCTTTACTGATATATTTACTTTTAATCCAAATGAACCAAAAATTCTCTGATAAACTTAATGATTATGTGAAATACGCTGAAACCGCAAAGAAACATTTTGACGGAGGGTTATATTCGGATTGCGCCTCCAACTGCCGTAAAGCCTGTGA
>JAYTSW010000327.1:0-5145 GCA_043745425.1 Sphingobacteriaceae bacterium
TTTTAATAAATACTAAAACCGGAGCCTTTCATAATTTAATTACTGCCGAAACACCAAGTGCCGCTTTCGAAAACAAAATTTCCTTTAGTGAAGCTACAAATCTTAATTATGATTTAATATTAGGTCACCGCCGCTTAAGTATTATTGATGTAAGTACTAACGGTCATCAGCCAATGCATAATCCTAATGGCAATTGGATTATATTTAATGGCGAAATTTATAATTATATCGAGTTACGCGAAGAACTTAAAGTAGCAGGATTTAAATTTAAAACAGATTCTGATACTGAAGTTATACATTTAGCTTACCAACAGTGGGGGACAAAATGCATTGAGAAATTTAATGGCATGTTCTCAATTGTACTCTTTGATGCAAAAACAAAAAATTTATTTATAGCTAACGACCGATTTGGCGTTAAACCATTGTATTATAGTAATGATGGAACTAAACTCGTTCTTGTATCTGAAATAAAGCAAGTTAAAGAATTTGATTTAAGTTTGACTTTAAACGCCGAGGCCATTAAAATTTATCTCAAAGATCATTATCTCGACTACAACGAAGAAACATTTTATAAAGAAGTCAATCGGTTTGAGCCTTCCACTTATTCGATAATTAATTTACAATCTACTACCGAAATAAAGAATTCAAAATACTATTCCTTAGAAAAAACTTTAACCACAAAAGCACAAAATAGTATTGAAGAATTCGCTGCTTTATTTGAGAGTGCAGTTAAATTACGATTAAGAAGTGATGTTCCCTTGGGATTTGCAAGTTCGGGCGGACTGGATTCAAGTTCTGTATTGTACACAGCCCATAAATTATTAAGCCAAGGAAATTCGAGCCCTAATCTTTCAACCTTTTCAGCCATTTTTCCGGGGATGGAAGGAGATGAATCTGAATTTATTAAATTAATAGAGTACGATTTAAAAATAAAATCTCATTACATAAATCCTCTCGAAGAATTTAACATTAACGATTTCGAAAAACATATTTATCATCAGGATTTTCCCGTGCAATCCACTTCCTATTATGCCGAATGGTGTGTTGCAAGAATGGTGAATAAACAAAATGTAAAAGTGTTATTAATAGGGCAGGGTGGCGATGAAATTTTAGCAGGGTATCATCATCATTTTTATAGATATTGTCGTCAACTTATTTTAAGCGGACGTGTTTTAAAATATTTATCATTGGTAAAAAAATATGCAGAACTAAAACATATTCCAGTTAATGAATTGCATCGAAAAATAATAAATGAAGTGAAATTATCACTGAAATTTAAATTAGGAATAGCCAATCTCGGAAACAAACTAACTAATAAATGGAATCGCGCCGATAAATTAATTGATTTGCTTAAAATGGATTTAACGGAATTTACTTTGCCAACCTATTTACGTTCTGATGACCGAGACGGAATGGCTTTTGGTTTAGAAACACGACATCCGTTTTTAGATTACAGATTAGTTGATTTTTGTATGTCACTTCCAAATGAAAATAAAATAAAAGAGGGCTGGCAAAAATGGATTTTAAGAGAAGCCATGCCTTCAATGCCCGAAGCTATTCGTTATCGTAAAGATAAAAAAGGATATACCACGCCTCAAACCCTTTGGGTGAGTAAAAACAAGGCTGCTTTTGAGTCCTATTTAAGTTATATCCCGGATAATCTTAAAGAATTACCTTGTTCTGATGAATTTTTAAAATATTCGCTGGGAACCTGGTTCAAAACCAACTCTTAAATCTTAACATTTAGCTATTAATAACCTCTTGAAATGCGACTCCTATTGAGTCGATTTAAATCGGATATTAACATCTTATATGGCCCAAAAACTTCTTATAATTTCACATTCTTTTCCACCCGCTTTTGGTATTGGTGGACGAAGATGGGCGAAGTTTGCTAAATATCTAAAGCGAATGGGTTATGATATAACTGTTATCACTGCAGAGGATACCTCAGAAGAAGAATCGGTTTGGAGTAAAGACATAGAGGATATTAATGTTATTTCTTTACCTTATAAATTTCCCAAGTCAGTAGCAAATCCTAAAAGCGACATTTATAATAAACTGCTTTATTATTTTAATTTAAATCTTTTAAAATTACGTGATGCTGGAAATTATTTTGATAAAACTATTTTTTGGGAAAAACAGATTCAGAATAAAATTTCAGAAATAATTACAAATCAAAAAATAAATTGTGTTATCGTTACTTCGGGTCCGTTTAGGCTTTCTGATTACGTTATGAAGTTAGGGGAAAAATTTCCTGACGTTAAATTTATTGTTGATTTCAGGGATTTATGGACAGAGGATGTTGAGATTACTTCGTTTTCAGGATTACCCGAATGGAGAAAAAATATTGAAAAAACATATGAGAAAGAAACTATTTACCGGGCCGATAAAATAACAAGTGTTGCTCCTGAGTTAAATAATTATTTTAATTCATTAACCATTCGTGATAAGTTCGCTGTTATTCCTAACGGTTACGACCCCGAAGATTTTAAAGATTTAACTATTTCATCTACTATTTCTACAACTAAAATAAAATTTGTTTTTACAGGAACACTTTATATTAATCTAGGATACATTATTGAACCGTTTTTTATTGCACTTGCCAAATTAAAAGCTCAGGACACTAAACTATTTCAACAACTTGAGTTTGAATTTATCGGACGATTTCCTGAAAAGTATGTAGAACTGATAAAAGAATACGGCATAAGTGAAGTATTTATAATTAATAAAACATTAAGTTTAAAAGAAGTTTATTCGAAAATTTCAGGAGCACATTATTGCATGTTGTTTTTAAACGACATTTATAATTTCGCGCTTAGTACAAAATTTTGTGAATATATCTCGCAACGAAAAAAGATAGTTATTGTTTCTAATAAAGGACCCGCATCTGAATTTATTACTAAAAATAATATTGGGTATTGGATTAATCCGACTTATGCCTTACCTGATTTAAAAGAGTTGATTCAATCCACCATTAGCAAAAAAATAAACGAATGGGATTCTTCTTTTAATACTGAATTATTCTCGGTTCCTGTACTGACTGAAAAATTAGCAGAGATAATAGAAGAAAAACACGTTAAGCATAATACCGTAAACAAACGACACGTTTTACTTACTTTTGATTACGAATTGTTTTTAGGTAAAAGAAGCGGAACCGTAGAGAATTGCATTCTGTTTCCTACCAACCATTTGTTGAGTTTATTTAAAAAACACAATTTTTCAGGTGCTATATTTTTTATTGACACTACTTATATTAAAAAATTATCCGAAAATAATGATCCATCCTGTATTGCAGATTTTACAAAAATTAAAAATCAGTTGATTCAGGTATTAAAAGATGGACATTATGTTTTCCCACACTTACATCCTCATTGGAGGGACGCTATTTACATAAAGGAAATGAATCAATGGCGATTGGATAGTACAGAACATTATAGACTGCATTCCATTAGCGAAGCTGAACGAGACGAACTCTTTACCTTTTCAATTAAATTTATAAAAGAATTAATGGCTGAAGCAAGTGTGAAGCACGAAATAGATTGTTACAGAGCAGGAGGATGGTGTTTACAACCCTTTTCTACTCTTAAACCACATTTCGAAAAACATGGGCTTAAATATGATTTTTCTGCACTAAGGGATTTTAAAATGGAAGGAAAAAATATTAAGTACGATTTTTTACATATTCCAAAAAAGAATATTTACTCTTTTTCGAATGAGGTTGAGAGTGAAGATGTCCATGGAGCGTTTAAAGAAATTGTAATTAGTAACCTAACTATTAATAATACCAATCGTTTTTTAAATAAATTTTTGCACAAATTTTTGTGGTACACCAAGCAACGTGGGTATGGTGATGGTTATAGTGCTGTGGATGGAGAAGCCAGTGTAATACGAGGTATTCAAAACATGGATAAAAAAACGTTAAACAAAAGCGAAATGGTATCTGTGGAGTTGCTCACTTATTTTACAAATGCCGAGTATAAAAAATACATTGATGAAAATGATTTTATGCATTTTATTTCACATCCTAAAATGATTGGAAAACATAATATAGACACACTTGACCGATTTCTTAAATATGCAAACAGCAAATTTGATTTAAATACAGATTATAAAAAAATGGTTAATTAAAATGCAGAATTGTAAACGATGTATAATGGATAATGTTAACGATCCGGATTTGGTTATCGACCAAAACGGTATTTGTAATCATTGTCACAGTTTTGACGCAGCATTTGCGAAACTACCGAAAGGAGAAGCTTCTAAAAAACATTTCCTTGAAACAATAAATGAAATAAAGGCAGAAGGAAAAGGAAAAAAATACGACTGTATTATTGGAGTTAGCGGAGGGGTAGATAGCACATATTTAGCTTGGGTAGCCAAACAAAATGGGTTAAGAGCATTTCTGGTGCATTGCGATAATGGATGGAACTCTGAACTCTCTGTAAAAAATATTGAAAATATTTGTGAGCGTACCGGTTTTGATTTGTACACTTTGGTGTTAGATTGGGAAGAGATTAAAGATATTCAATTATCATTTTTTAAAGCTGGAGTTGTCGATATAGAATTACCTTACGATTACGCCTTAATTTTAACCGCACATAAAGCAGCACTCAAATATGGCATTAAACATGTTTTAACAGGACATAATGTAATTACTGAAGGCACGTATTTACCAAAAAGCTGGCGCCATGCCAAAATGGATATTGTAAACATTAAAGCGATACACAAGCAATTTGGAAGCGTACCTTTTAAAACATTCCCATCTTTTTCATTTGTTAAACAACGTTTGGTAGATAGGAAACTGAAATATGTTTCTTTATTGAACTATACTGATTATGATAAAAAACAAGTAAAAGAATTAATTACAAAAGAATTAGGTTGGAGAGATTATGGAGGAAAGCATTACGAAAATATTTTCACCCGTTTTTATCAAGGGTATATTTTAAAAGAGAAATTTGGGTTTGATAAACGTCAGTTCCATTTATCGGTTTTAGTTCAGGCCGGACAAATTAGTAGGGAAGAGGCTTTGAAAGAATACGCATTACCTGCTTATGATGCTAAGCAATGTGCAGAGGACAAAGAATATGTATTAAAGAAATTTGGTTTCAGCGAAGCCGAATTTGAAGCTTACATGAAAGCGCCAAT
>JAYTSW010000328.1:0-5127 GCA_043745425.1 Sphingobacteriaceae bacterium
AGGTAAGGTAATTGGTTTGGTTGGTTTTCATGATTAGAGAACCGTTCTCTAGTTTAATACTAATTTCTCCTGAAGGAGGAAGTTTCATTCCACGAGGTAAAAAAGGAAACACATACTTAATAAAATTAGTTAGTATGCTATTAATAAAACCTGAGTAAATTATTTTATAGAAAAGTTGCTTCATTTAGTAGTGTACTGCTTAATAACCAGTTTAATCTCGTTTTTAAAAATAAAGTAAAAGACAAATGTAAATAATATTAGCTGACCAACATAAAGCAACAAGTTATATTCTTTCACGAACGTAAATTGAACAATATTAAGGATAATGTAAACAAAGGGAATAAGAATAATCTTAGCATAATTAAACTCGTATTTAAAAATGCCTTTGGTTAATAATGACGATAAAATAACCTGCACTACTTTCGTTGCTAATCCACCATAAATAGCACCCATTAATCCAAATTCTTTAATGGCGAAATAAGTTACTACCATTTGAAAAAGTGCACTGATACCGAATATCTTTAATAGTATTTTAGTGTTTTTGGTGAACAGAATTGTGGACAAATAAAAATTAAGAATGCTTCTTAATCCAAATCCTGCAGCGATAACGCCAATGTATTTTTCGCTTTCGTAAAAGTGTTCGTTATGAATGACTAATTTGTATAAGAAGGGAATGAAAATGCAAAACAAAATCAATTGTGTAATGTTTACCGCAGTGAACACATTAAAATAACGGTTGCTTTCTTTGGTGGTCTCGGGTTTATCTTGTTTCGACCAAATTTCATAAAGTTTTGGGAAGATAACAGCTGATAAACTATTTTGTAAAAATTCAATTCCAAAAAAACATTTCAGCATTAAATCGTATGTATTTAAATCGGTATTACTGATGTAAGATTGTAAAACGTAACGATCAATTTGTCCCAATACCCAACCACAAATAACATAAAACACAAAAGGTGTACAAAATGCTTGAAGATCATTTAGGAATTTTTTTTCATACTTAAATTCGCCGTTTGTTATGAAAATGTACTGGGCGATAAAGAAAATAATTACGCCTGATAATAATCGTCCGTAAATTGGTCCAACAATTGAATCGGGAAACAAAAACAAACCGCCAACTGAAATGCCAATAGTCGCAATGAAGTTGATGAAGTTCGCCATTAAAAATAGTGCAGGCTTCTTAAAATAAATTAGAGCGTTTGTTGAAGCTTTGAAATATGAATTGAAAAAGGCAGTAAACACGGATAAAAACCCATAAGGCCAGAACTCCATTTGATACGAAGGGTTAAATACTCTTCCAAAAATTAAATTACCAGTTAAAGCAGAAACTAATAATAGAATAGCCCCAATCAGTAATAATAAAATAGAAGCCGTGCCAACGAATTTTTTTTGTTGCGCCGGTTCTCCGTTTAATTGCGTGTACTTTATTCCGAAATAACTTTCAATTGAATACGAGAATAAAATTTGCAGTAATAGAGAAACGCTAATATAAAAAGCGACTTGTGTAAATTGTAGGTCGCTTAAGTAATTGGTGTAAAACGGAAGTAAAATTAAACTCCCTATCATTGGCAAGGCGCCGCCGATGGTATAGATGATGGAGGATTTTAAAAACGATTTACTTATCATTCGCAGCCTTTAGGCTTTTTCGTAAATAAAAAAGTCAGATAAAGAACCTTTTGCGCCGTACTGACTAACCGGATATTTATTTTTCACCACTTCTTTTAATTTCCAGCCCTTAATACTTTTCGTTACAAAATCAGTAAAGCTTCTGCGGTTTTCATGTTGATGAACCGGTTCTTCTGCCTGATTATAATCTGAAGCGTAAATAATCACGTACTTATCGGCAGCTCCAAATAAATGCAATAAATAATTTTCAAAAATTTCACGTTCTACTAAATGATATAAAACATCCAACGACATTGTTAAATCAGCATGAAAGAAACGCGCATTATCTACAAAAGCCATACTGTTATAAACGTAAAAACTTTTTGTTTTGTCTGCCTTAAATTGGTTATAACATAATTTAACGGCTGTAGGAGACACATCCAGTCCAATGTATTGTGGGTATTTAGCAATGGTCAATTGATTTCCATCGCCGCAACCGAACTCCATAACGGTCTTTAAATTATTCTTAGCAACAAATTCATTAATGATCTCTGCCTTATGTTCTGCCAAATGATCGTAAGACCCACTACCCGAATTATCGCCTTGCTGGTAACGTTCTTCCCAATACAATTCAGAGCCTTTGAATTTCTTTTTTTCCTGATTGCGCTTCCAGTTCTTTACAAAGGGTATTTCTAATAATTTTGATTTTAGTCCCATAATAACGGCTTTATTCCTTAAATTTGGTTTTTAAGACCCCTTAAAAGTACAAATAAAAATAGTTTTACAGAATGAAAGTGCTTTTTATTTCATCATGGTATCCTAACAGTACTAATCCTTTAAAGGGGATTTTCGTAAAAAAGCATGCCGAAGCAATAAAAAAGGCAGGAATTGATGTTGAAGTTCTGGCTTTAACGGTAAGTTATTCGAAGAAGTTTTACGAGAAAAAGGTATCTAAAACTGTAGATGAATTTGGTATTACAACCCATGTTATCGAATTGAATTCAAGGTTTTATAAATTTATTCATGTTGATTTGATTTGGCAGTTTGGGGCACTGAAAAATTATTTTTATAAAAACATACAGCCAACATTTAAACCTGACATTATTCATTCTAATGTTTTGTTTCCGGCGGCTATTTTGGGACATAAATTTGCGAAAAGAGAAAAGTTGCCTCACGTTATTACTGAACATTGGAGTAAAGTAGATAAGTTTTTTAGTAAGAGTTTATATGCAAGAGCAGGCAAGAAGGCTTACAATTCGGCAAAATACGTAACGGTTGTGTCAGAATTTTTAAGAAAAAGTGTGGGAAAACATTTTGAAGATCCCGCCAAAATTAAAGTGGTGCCAAATGTTGTAGATACTTCTGTTTTTTCATGTAAAACGAAGTCTGAAAATTCAAAACTTGTATTTTGTTGTGTGGCGCATTGGACGGGAGTAAAGCGTCCTGATTTAATATTTAATTCTTTAAATGAATTAGCTAAGACAAGCAAAGAACAAATTGTATTGAATGTTATTGGTGAAGGGGCTTTGATTGAGGAAATGAAAAAGGGTCAATGGGATTTTGAAGTTAATTATTTGGGAAATTTATTCCGCAATGAAATAGCCGTGAAATTACAGGAAGCGGATTATTTTTTACATGCGAGTGATATGGAAACATTTTCTATTGTAATTGCAGAAGCATTAGCAACTGGTACGCCTGTATTAGCTTCTAATGTTGGAGCGGTACCTGAATTAATCAATAAAGAAAACGGTTTGCTTTGTGATAATAATACAGAAAGCTGGGTAAAAGGAATTAAAGAAATCACCTCTCAAAATTTTAATCACCAAAAAATTTCAGAAGCGGCGCAGGGTTACAATGTAGAAAAAATTGGAGCTAAATTCCTTGAGCTTTATAAGTAAATTACTCTTTAGCAATTTTTTTGTACGAAACCGTAATGCCTTTTATCAGAGAAGAACTCAAGCCGTTATGCTCCATTTCGTTTAAGCCTGCAATGGTACATCCTTTCGGCGTAGTTACTTTATCAATTTCCTGTTCTGGATGAGTTCCTTTTTTAATTAATAATTCGGCAGCGCCTTTTACAGTTTGAGATACGATTTTTCTTGCTGTTGCCGCATCAAAACCAATTTCAATGCCGCCTTGTATGTTAGCACGGATATAACGCATCGCAAAAGCAGTTCCGCAAGCACCAATAATTGTAGCGGCTTCCATTAATTTTTCTTCAATAATCGTAGTCTGACCTAAATTATCAAACAACTCAACAACTGTTTCAATTTCTTTTTTTCCTGCATTCTGATGAGCTAGACAAGTCATGCTTTCTCCAATGGCAATTGCGGTGTTAGGCATAGCTCTGAACACCGACATCTTTTTTCCAATAGTTTCAGTAATTTTATCAATGGAAGTACTGCTCACTACCGAAATTAAAATCTGTTTTGAATTTAAATTTTTTGAAATCCCTTTTAAAACTTCTTTGATTTGAAAAGGCTTTACGCATAATAAAATAATATCAGCACTTTTTACAGCCTTGGAATTATCACTTTCAACAACACAACCTTTTTTCTTTAAATCATTCAGTAAAGAAAAGTTTCTGCGTGTAACTGTAATATTGGAAGCTTTGGAATACTTAGATGTGATTAAACCTTCTGCAATGGCAACCCCTAAATTACCTCCTCCGATTATTGTTATTTTGTTATTCATAATTCTTGTCGCCACTAATTACACTAATTGACACCAATCGATTAGTGTGCATTCGTGAAATTCGTGGCTTTTATTTTGTTATTCATAATTCTTGTCGCCACTAATTACACTAATTATCACAAATTGTTTAGTGTTTATTCCTGATCCCGATAGCTATCGGGACGTGGCTATATTAAGGTTTTAGCTTTGTTCATAGCATTATCCAAAGAAGATAACTCCGGACCTTTCCCTTGCGCGAAAAATTTTTGTCCGCCGCCATTACCTTTCATAACCGCTGCTGATTCACGAATGATTTTACCCATATCGATTTTTTTAGCTTCCACCAATTGAGTAGAGGTAGAGCCTGTTAAACCTGCAGCGCCATCTAATTCGTAACCAGTGATCAAAACTAAATCGACATAATCTTTGGTTAACTGGAAATGAATATTTTTTATTTCATCAAGATGATTAAAATCTATTTTGGTTGATAAGAGACGAATACCATTGTTAACGGGTGTTTTTTCAATATCAGTTATCAATTTTGCTTTTACCAATTTAGCGCGTTCTCTTATCAGTTCAAGATATTGTTTTTGCAATTGATTATGCTCTTCCACAAAATCATTTATACTCTTCACAATATTTTTACTGCCTTTAAAAATATTTTTTATTTCATTTAAAGTAGAACTTTGCTCTTCAAAAAACTCTTCCACTTTTGCTGATGAAATAGCTTCAATCCTTCTAATACCAGCCGCTACAGCACCCTCACTCTTTAATTTAAAGAAACCAATTTGACCTGTTGATTTAACATGTGTACCGCCACCTAATTCTATCGAGAAATTTTTATCCATT
>JAYTSW010000329.1:0-19470 GCA_043745425.1 Sphingobacteriaceae bacterium
GTATAGTGGATGCCTATAAAAACATGGGAACCATTAACGTACCAATTATTGTGCGTTTACAGGGTACTAATGCCGAAGCAGCCAAAAAAATCATTGACGAATCGGGCTTAAAGGTGTTTTCTGCCATTCAATTACACGAAGCGGCAGATTTAGTTAATAAATTAATAAAAGGTAATTAAATTTTAGTAAATTTGAAATGATGAAAAATTTGAAATATTTTATTTTGCCGATTGCAACCGGTTTAATACTATCATCTTGCGGTGGCGATGATAACAAAGATGAAATCGATAATGGTATCGATTCAACTAAAACAGAAAATGTTGAAACCAACAATCCTGTTTCAGAAACATTCTTTCAGGTGCCTTCACCCGGAGAGATGCTTACCTTTATTAAAATGGTATGTGGAAAGAACAACAAAAACACCTCTTTCCTTAATCCTCCTGAAAATCAAAAAAATTATACCGATGCGAAATCAAAAGCATTAAACTTCGGTATTTATAGTTGCGATCTTAGCTACTGCAGTATTTTTGAAATCGGTGCTGAAGCACTTAAGTATTTCAAATCTGTAAAATCTATGGGCGACCAAATCGGTGTGTCTTCAGCTATTAAGCCTGAAACCATGAAACGTTTGGAAGGTAATGTAGGCAACTCAGATTCGTTAGCAGTAATTACTGATGACGTTTATTTCTCTTCATTCGAAACTTTAGAAAACGGACAACAAGGAACTACTTTAGCATTAGTAGTTGCAGGTGGCTGGATTGAAAGTTTATTTATTGCAACTAACCTTGCAAAATACGAAGCTAACAGCCCAATCATCGAGCGTCTTGCTGATCAAAAATATACTTTAGAAAACTTAATCGAGTTTTTGAAAAAGCACGAAGCAGATGCAAATGTTGCAGGTGTTAAAGCTGACTTCGAAGGTCTTTTAGCTGAGTTCAATAAAATTGAGCAAAAAGATGTAACCGTAAATTCTAAAGATGAAAAAGGTAAAAAAATGTTAGGTGGCGGAAAGCAGTTGGTTGTTAGTGAAGCTTTATACAAAGCAATCACCGACAAAATTAAATCTGTACGCAACTCTTATACCTTAACTAAATAATATTGATTCACATGAAAAAGATCTTAACTATAATTTTAGCCACTTTTTTAAGTACTGCTGCTTTCTCTCAGGCGAGTGTTTGCGGTCAGTTTCATAAAAAGTATTGCATTCTTGAAACCGCCAAAGGCGAAAAATGGATGTACAACGCACAAAGCAAAAGCGGATTATTTAATCAAGGAATGGTTTCTAAATTACGTTGCGTAATTTATAAAGGTATGGATTACCGTATCACCGTATGCTGCGAAACAGTATTAGGTGATAAAGTAAACTACAAAATTTTTGATGGTCGTACTAACGAATTATTATTTGATAACACAACCGCAGAAGATACACAAATGTTCGAATTTCAAAGTGTATCAACCCGTCAGTTAATTATTGAAGTGGTTGTTCCTACAGGAGCTACTGAACAAGACAAACACAAAGCGCAAGATGCAGCCTGTGTAGGTTTATTAATTGAACATAAAGTAACCGATAAACAAGGTTTCTCACAATATTAATAGTTTTAAAAAAAATTAAACTAAAAAACCCCTTCCCTTATATGAAGGGGTTTTTTTTCGCCCTTCCGTCATCCTGACAAAGTCAGGATCTCTTAAACTTAAGCATATGCCACAAAAGAAAAATACATCGGCGCACAAAGAAGTAAAAAAAGTAACTACTCACGTGCTACTGGAAATGAAACGCAGCGGCGAAAAAATTGCCATGCTAACGGCCTACGACTATACCATGGCGAAAATTATCGACGCTTCTGGCATTGATGTTATTTTAGTTGGAGATAGCGCCAGTAACGTTATGGCGGGCCATGAAACTACATTACCGATTACTTTAGACCAAATGATATATCACGCCAGTTCGGTTATTAGAGCTATTGACAGAGCATTAGTGGTTGTGGATTTACCGTTTGGTACTTATCAGGGAAATTCGAAAGAAGCATTGAACACTTCTATTAAAATAATGAAAGAGAGTGGGGCACATGCTGTAAAATTAGAAGGTGGTAGAGAAGTTAAAGAATCAGTTGAACGTATTCTAAGCGCTGGTATTCCGGTGATGGGACATTTAGGGTTAACACCACAAAGCATTTACAAATTCGGAACCTATACAGTACGCGCCAAAGAAAAAGAGGAAGCAAAACGTTTATTAGAAGACGCAAAATTATTGCAGGACTCGGGATGTTTCGCCATTGTACTTGAGAAAATTCCGGCCGCATTAGCAGAAAAAGTAGCGAAAGAATTAACCATACCTGTAATTGGTATTGGCGCAGGTGGCGGTTGCGACGGACAAGTTTTAGTAACACACGACATGTTAGGCATGACCAAAGAATTCTCTCCACGCTTTTTACGTCGCTATTTAAATCTTTACGATAGTATGAGTAAAGCCTTTACCCAATATATTAAAGATGTAAAGAGTAAAGATTTTCCGAATAAGAAAGAGCAGTATTAAAATATTTAAGTTCAATTTATGAAAGAAATACCATTACAACTAGAAGGAGTACCAGAAAATATTTATGGAGATTTCTGGGCAAGGTTAGGGTCATTGCTTTTGGATGCAGTATTTCTAATTCCTTTTGGATTTATCACTATTTATCTTAATTCGTTAGGTAAATATTACTTTTTCTTTACGGCTGTGCCTAATATTCTGATTGGTGTTTGGTATCATATTTATCTGGTAAAAAAATACGGTGGTACGCCAGGAAAACTTATTGCAGGAATAAAAATCATAAAATTGGATGGAAGCGATGTTACCATAAAAGAAGCATTTATGAGACATAGTGTTTTACTGCTTTTGACAATATTCGGGCAGGCTATAATGGCTTTTTCATTATTAAATGCGGATGCAGATTATTTTGATAGTTTAAGTTGGTTTAAGCAGCAAACGTATATAGTTTCTTTATCTCCAACTATGCATAATATTAATCTTTTGCTGACTAATATGTGGGTATACGGAGAATTAATTGTTTTATTAACGAATCCAAGAAAAAGAGCAGTACATGATTTTATTGCAAGTACTGTTGTCATCAAAAAAAGACATATCGAAAGAGTTAGATATGTAATGAATAGTAATCAATAAAATATACTCTTTTCATTCTCGTTGTTGGTGGTAACAAATTCAAGCCCGCTAGCGCGAATTTGCAAATCCGGGCAACCCCCAAAAAAACTACGTCTTTTATACGAGGTAAAATGTAAAAATTCTTGTAAAAATCTTTTTCAGATTTAAATCACTTTTATTATCTTGCATACCCGTTTATAAGATGGCTATTGCAATAAAATATAAACTACGAAATCTTTTAATTCTGATTTTGTTTTCCTTTAATGTGAAATCTCAAATAATTGCGCCTATAGTTTTTACGGGTACAATTAGCCCTGTTAGTACACACATCAACGCAGTTGTTGAAGACAGTATAAACGATCGTTTGTATTTGCAAAACTCTTGTATTTGTGGCGTTGGTCCGGGTAATGTTTATAGCGCTTTGTCATATGTAAATCTAATTAGCAATCAGTTTTCACCAACTTTTGTACAGTATAATCCTATGTGGAAGCATTTAGTTTCAACAGGTTTGCATTATTCTAATAATTCTGTTTTCACAAGCGATGGCTTGTCAATTTCCGATTTTACCGCACCTTCTTTTACAAATGTATGGACGTATAGTCCAACCACTTCGCAGACGGTAATTGCTTCTGTAGTAAGGAATGATTCTGTTTTTACTTTAATAGATAACGGCAGTACCTGTATGTCGTTAGAACTCCGTAATAGAAATACAGGTTCAGTAATTCCATATAATAGCATTGATTGTACAACGTCTCCGAATGGGACACTTTATGGTAAAGTGTTTGATATGAAAATTCTTGGTAATAAATTGTATTTAGCAGGAGCTTTCGAAGCTTTTGATCAGTTCTTGAATCCCGTTGATACTAATATAACCAGTATAAATATTTCCACAGGATCATTAAGTTCATTAAATTTTTCGGTGCCCGATACAATTAAAGATTTAGAATTTTACAATAATGAAATTCATATTGCTGGAAATTTTACTAGTGTAAAAGGGCAAACGAGAAATCATTTCGCAACTTTAAGTATGTCTGGTGTTTTAAAATCCGGAACGCCTTCGTTTAATGATGAAGTTGAGAAAATTGAAGTGTACGATAATTATTTATTCGCCATTGGAAAATATACTACTATTAACAGCATAGTAGTTGGGCCATCTCCTGTTATAAACGCTGTTAACCTTACCAGTAATAGCATTATGAATTGGAATTTACCACTTTCTACTATTTGGGGAAATGATGGAACCCTTTTAGAGAATACGCGTAACCGTTTATATACTGCCAACAGAATTCAGAATTATTTTGCGATTAATGCATTTTGTTTACCTCCTGTTAAAACTACATCTGTAATTTCAGTAGCTACAACTTCTTTTTGCGCGCCAATTAATAATTTAACTTTCAGTGTATCTCCATTTACTTACGCAACTTCTTACAGTTGGTCTTATACAGGATTGGGCGCCTCTATATTCGCAACTAATAATATTGCAACAGTAAATTTTGGCGCCGGAGCAACTTCAGGCAAATTAAAATTATGTGCTTCATCTGCATGCGGTGGTGTTACAGATACTTTATTTTTAAACATCACTGTTAAGCCAAGCCCAAATATTAGTGTAAGTTTAGTTGATGATACTTTAAATTGTTTTAAACCTAAAGTCCCAATTTTAGGAAATTCAACAACGTCTGGAGTTTCTTATGCATGGAGTGGTCCATACGGCTATACGAGTATTCAGAAAAATGATTCGACGGGATATAAAAAAGCGGGTGTGTATACTTTAACAGTTACAACTTTAGCAAGCGGTTGCAAAAGTTCGGCGCCACTCTTAGTTCGTATTGATACAATAAAACCAAATGTAACATTGCCGCCTGGACCTTATCAAACAGGTTGTGGCACTAACAGTCTTGTTGTATTGAATGGAAGCAGTACATCAACGCCAACAACATTGTGGTGGAATACAGCACCAAGTTCTACTTATACTGCAAATCCTGTTTCTGTTCCACCTGGAAATTATTTTTTACAAGTAAGGAATACGTACAATGGATGCAAGAATACTTCAACTATTATTACAGTTACGAGTTCTGCTGCAAAACCGACGGTAACGTTAACAAGTCATACTTTTAATTTTTCAAATATTCCTGTTGATACAATTACCTGTTTACAAACCAGCGTTACTCTATCTGTATCATGCACTCCGACCAACTGTATGATTGTTTGGAAAGATGTGGCTACTCAAACATTATCTTCAAATCCAGTTACCATTTATGGAGGAGGTAATCAAATGCCTATTGTAACACGTCTCGATAACAGTTGTGTTGATTCATCAATGATTGTTTTTGTAGATCAAAATAAAATCAAACCAAACATTTCACTTTTAACCCCCAATCCTAATATTAATTGTAGCAATTCAACAGCTACTTTGAATGCAGCATTTTCGCCAACATCTTCAACGGGTGTGTGGACTGGTCCTTCGAGTTTTTCATCGGCGAATCCTGCTGTTACAGCTGTGCAAGGCAAATATTATTTTACAGTTACACGTTCAGATAACGGTTGTAGTAAAAAAGATTCAGTTAATGTTGGTTACAGTAATACATTGGTTGTAGATGCCGGAAAAGACACTACAGTTTGTAAGAGTTCATTAGCAACACTAAGTGCCGCAGTGGTGGGTACAGTTAGTAGTATTACTTATTCGTGGAGCACGGGTGCTGGCGGACAAAGCATTTCTGTTAACCCTGCTTTAACAACAACTTACATCGTGACTGCAAATGGTTCGGCAGGTTGTACTGGAAAAGATACAGTTATTGTAAATATTCCTACGGATATGCAGGATTCAATTGTTACTGCTAAAGGTTGTACAGGAAATAATGGAAGCTTAACTATTTTTATAAAAGGTGGAATTTCCCCTTACAAATATTCAGTTAATGGAAGTCCGTTTACAACACAAATTACTTATACCAATTTGCCATTTGCAACTTACAGTGTTAGCATTAAAGATTCTATTGGTTGTATTTTAAATACAACAGCTACCATTAATCAGAACAGTAGTTTAAATACGCCAGTTTTTATTGCTTCCACACAAAATTTTAAAGGTGATACGGTTGTATTTATTGATTTAACCATTCCTAAAGCGGATTCAATTAAATGGGTGTTGCCATCTATTGCTTCTATTATTAATTTAGATATGTTTAATCCGGTTGTGGTTTTTTCAGATACGGGAAGTTTTTCAATAACTGAACAAGCGTTTTATGGGATTTGCATGACGAGTACAACTAAAACAATTAAAATCATGCCTTGGGATACAGCTTATGCATCTCTGATAAATAATAACGGAATTAAAATATTAAATTTATTTCCCAATCCTAACAACGGACAATTTACGGTTCAGATAGAATTTTATAAAAAACAAAACGCTAGTGTGCAAATTTGGGATTCGCAACCACAAAAACATTTTCAGCAGAATTTTATTAATGTGGATATTATTTCGTTGCCAATAAATGTAAGTCAGCTGCAGAATGGTACTTATGTGTTAAGAGTAACAAGTGAGTATGCTTCGAAGCATTTTTACTTTGTGATTAGTCAGTAAAAAAGTAACCCTTCTCCTTGTAGGAGAAGATGTCCGCCTTTGGCGGACGGATGAGGTTAATATTACGTGAGTATTAATTTGAAAAGCATTACGTTTCATTAACCTCACCCGGTTCGCCAAGCGAACCACCCTCTACTCAAAGGAGAGGGGAGACCGATATTTCAAACTCGTAATAGTTTGATTGAAGAGTAGGGTATTTCACTTTTTCACAAATGCCTTCTGCTAAATCTTTAATTAAGGGTAAGCCTAAAGTATCTTCTTTAGCTTTTTCGTTAAAATCAAAGCCGGCTTCGTTATTTCCCATTCTTAAAATAACCCCTGTTGCGTTATTACTTTTTATCTCTATGTTTAAAGGATGTTGTGGCTCTTTAAGAAAACTATGCTTAAAATAATTTAAAAATACTTCAGTAACAACCAAACCCAAATGCAAAGCTTTTTTCGATTCTAAAAGAAAATTAATTTTTTCTAAATTGGTGTTTACGGTTTTTGCTGTTTCGGTATGTGTATTTTTAAATTCGTTTATTAACTCATGAATGTATTCCTGAATATTTACACCACTAAAGTTTTTAGATTTGTAAAGTAAATCGTGAACTTTAAGCATGGAAAATACGCGCTGTTCATATTCTTCAAAAATAATTTTAGGGTCAACCGTTTTACCTTGGTTTTTACTTAAGCGAAGTAAACTTATTAAAATGGAGAAATTATTTTTTACACGGTGATTTATTTCTTTTATAAGTAAATCTTTTTCTTTTAAAGCATCCTCCAGTTTAACTTGTAAAGCTCTTCTATGTCTTGCTTCTAAATTCGAAGCGAAAATAAGGGATACACTAAATGCAAAAGTTTGTTCTTTTTCAGTAAACTCACGTTGTTGTTTTCCTATTTTTTCATAACACATAACCCCAACCAATTCTCCGCCTATTCTCATTGGCACATCCATTAACGAAATGATATCGTTTGGTTTTGAATAAGCTTCTGTAAATTCATATGTACTGGGATTGGTTTTGATATCCGGAGCTAATAATATTTTATTTTCCTGAAGCGCTTTAAAGTAAGATGGAAAATCTTTTTCATTCAAAACACTTTCTTTTTTAAAACTATGATCCCTTAAATCATATTCACCCATAGATATAATGGCAGTGTGTTCATTGTTGAATAGCCAAACACTCATCCGCTCGATGTGCAGACTTATTACAATCCGCTTTGCCATTTCCACCATAAGCGTATCAATATCATCGCGTTTAAGCACGTGAATTCTCGATACGCTGTCAATTTCTTCTAGTAAATTTAAAATAGGACCTGTCATAATACGCAGGGTTTTGGGTAATTAAATATAGCTTAAAAAAGAATACAAACAAATTTTGGTCAAAAAAAAACGCCGGAACAGGCCCGGCGCTTTCTTTTAGAATATTGCATTAGATTAGTCGGCTAATAAAGTAATAAGTATAATTTTTTTCATGCAATAAATTTTATGGGTTATTATTTAAAGATATGTTTTTAGAAACATAAAACAAACACAGTTCGCCCTCTTAAGAGCGAAGTAATGGTTTAATTGAGTGAATAGTACTTAAATGTGATTTAGAGAGGAATTATATATCATTCAAATAAATGCAAACAAATAATAATTAGCTGTGTTAATCTATATATGGAATTACTAGAATTCTTAGTGGCTCGAGATTAGATGCGAATAGTTATTTACGACAGTAACTAAGGCTTACTTTTAAGTATTTTTATTTTTCTTATTTAGAATACGATCTATGTACTTTTGGGTTGGAAGTAAGGATGATTGTATGCGCTTGGCATAATGTATACTATCCATTATGTCTTTATTTTTCTCTCCAATGATATGATTTTTTTCTTCAAGAAGAAGGTTGGCTTTCTGTTTTTGCTTTAAACTTCGATAAATAAAAAGTGCAAATACGAACGTTAAAATTAGACCTAATACGATTGAAATTATAATAATATTGCGTTGTTTAATTTCAGCCTGATGTTCAGATTCTTTTTTTGTTTTTTCTAATTCGCGTATTCGCTCTTCTTTTTCGGCTCTATATTTAGCCTCAATCTTTATGGTTTGTTGCGAATTTTCTGAGCTAAAAACAGAATCTTTTATGGTCCAGTATTTCTGATAGAACTCAAGTGAACGTTCAAAATTATGTTGGGCCTTATACAATTCAGCCAAGCTGTAGTAGGCATTCATTAATTGTACGGAGCGGTTTAGTTCTTGTGCGACTTTTAAACCCATATTAAAAAATAGCAACGCCTTCTTATAATCTTTTTTTTCATTTGCATAAATTTCACCAATGTTTATTAAAATAATACTTGCTATTTGTTTATCCTCATCAGGATATTTTTTTAACAAATCGTAAGCCAATAAATCATAATTTAAGGCGGTATCGGTTTCATGAAGAATATGGTGGCAGGCAGCAATTCCTACATACGAATACATTGCGCCAACATAATTATTTTTTGCTTGTTGTATAGAAAGAGCTTTACGATAAGCATTAATACCCTCTACATATTTTTTGGCTTTTACGTATGCACCGCCTAAGTTAATATAGCTATGCGAAATCCTTAAACTGTCGCCAATTTGTTTTCTTATTTCTAAAGCTTTTAAATTATATTCAATGCATTCCTCATAATTCCCTTCATTAGCTTTTACATTAGCTATACCTCCGTAGCTTGCGGCAATTCCACCTTTGTTATTCTTTTTTTCAGAATATTTAAGTAATGTTAAATAGCTTTCTAATGCTTTAGGGTTATCTCCAAAACTAAAATAAGCGTTGGCCAATAAACTCAAACTTTTAATATACCCTTTTTCGTAATTTAACTTTAGCGACAGATCAGCCGCTGGTTTCGAGAATAAAAAAGCACTGTCGATATTAACGTAGGAGAATTCTTTAGCGAGTTTATTTAGCAGAATAACTTTATTAGTATCCTCTTTTGCAATTTTTAAAACAAGGATTAAAGAATCAACGTTTTTATTTTGCCCAAATGAAAATTGGAAAGCAAAAAGGAGTAAAATTATTTTAAATGTACTTTTCATCATTATGTTTAATAGTTACGGATTATGAATTCCAGACAACCTATTTTTGTTTCTTCTTGTAAATAATAATTACGTCTTGAAATTTAGCCTGCTGCTTGAAAATCCTAAGCCTGTTGTCGTAATTTATTTGTAACGTGTCGGATGATTGCCATTTAAAGGTAATGTATGAACTGTTAATTGTCATTTTATTGTGGTCGGAGTCTGCTACAAATATGTTTCCGGCTTCTATTGAATTAAGGTCGTCTTTACAATTGATAACTGATAAATGGATAGAGTAGTCGAGTGTCGCGTCTCCAAGATTCATAAAGAGTGCTGCTTTTAAGGTTCGATTTGGATTACAATCCTGAGTGATAATTACGTTCTTGCTTCCACCAACAATGTTACATGCATTTAATAGAGCTAAAGTTGTTAGGCTACAAATTATATTTCTAAAATTCACAATTATCAAATTATCATTTTTATAATCTTTATTGTTATATCTAATCTACTCAAAATCTTTATACAATAAATACTTTTTACGAATAGCTTTAAAAGTATCAATATCTTTTTTCCAGCTAGCACGTATTTCAGTTTCTGATTTTCCTGCTTTTATTTGTTGTTGTAATTCATCATTACCGCTGTGCCAGTTAAAATTTTTATCCATAAAGGCAGTGTCTTGCAAATCTTTATAAAATTCAATTAAATATTTTAATTGTATTTGTCGTTGCGGATTTTGTACTGTATTTTCTTTTCTTAAATCCACACCATAACAAACTTTGTCTTTATATTTTGGATTTTTACTAATAGCATTTGCCTTTGGCATAAAACTAAAATCTTTTATACTGTAAAATGGATGACCAATAACTTCAAAAGGTAAATTTGTTCCGCGACCTAAACTCATTATAGTTCCTTCAAACAAACCTAAACCCGGATACAATAGCACTGCATTTAAATTAGGAAGGTTAGGAGAGGGCTTCACCGGTAAATTGTAAGTGCAGTTGTGGTCGTAATTTTTTATTGGGACAACAGTTAATTGACAAAATACTTTTTCAGTAAACCAACGTTCGCCGTTTACCATTTGTGCGTATTCTCCTGTTGTCATTCCATAAACAAGAGGAACAGAATGTAATCCTAAAAAACTTTTGTATTTATCAATCATCACAGGCCCGTCAACATAAAATCCATTTGGGTTAGGACGATCGAGTACAATTAATTCTTTATTCTGCTCGGCACAGGCCTGCATAACGTAAGTAAGGGTAGAGATAAATGTATAAAAACGCACACCTACATCTTGTATATCGTAAACCACAACATCAATATCTTTTAAATCTTCAGCCGTCGGTTTTTTATGAGAACCGTATAATGAGACAACGGGTAATTTTGTTTTTTTATCAATATTACTTTTTACTTTTTCGCCGGCATCAGCAATACCTCTAAAGCCATGCTCCGGACCAAATACTTTTTTAATGTTTACTTTTAATTTTAATAAAGTATCCACCAAAGTGGTTTTGCCAACGAGTCCGCTTACATTGGTAACAATGGCTACTTTTTTGTCTTTAAGTTTTGGGAGATAGAGTTCAAACTGTTGCGCTCCAACAACAACATCTTTTTCTTCTAGTACCTTAATTCCATCATTAGTTTGTTTTCGGAGTCTAGAGTCATGGTGAGCTTGCCGAACCACAAATTGGGCTGCTCCTACAATAACATCTTTTTTCTGAAGGACTTTTAGAGGCTGAATAACTTGCAAAGAGGCATTCCTCTTCGAATGATCCTGACTTACGTCCTTTGGACGATCAGGATGACGGGCGTGTATAAAAAGAAGGGATATTAGGAGGAGTTTGTACATTAAAATGTATTTTTGTGTATAGTGAGTGTTGAGAAATTCATAGCCAATCGTATAACCTTATCAAATAAAGGTAAAAATAACATTTCTAAACCCATTGTGAAAATCGGGATTATAGGAATAGCCCTTGGTATTAGTGTAATGATACTGACAGTGGCCATAGTTTTGGGCTTTAAACAGGAAATTATAACAAAAATTACAGGAATTACCTCTCATATAACCATTAGTAACGTAAGCTTAAATAACAGCAACGAACCCGATCCGCTTAAATTATCAAATGATACCTTAAAAATGCTTACAGATTTGCCCTTTATTAGGCATATACAAGCTACAGCTCTTAAAAATGGTATTATTAAAACTAAAACCGAGAATGAAGGGGTGCTATTGAAAGGTGTTTCGAGCGAATTTGATTTCAGTTTCTTTAAAAAATATTTAGTAGAAGGAAATTTACCTGTTTACACCGATACGGGCGTTAGCAGAGATATTTTAGTGTCGAAGAAATTAGCAGATAAATTAAATATTAAAACCGGACAAAAACTACTTGCTTACTTTTTAACGAGTAAGCGAATGAGTGATTCTGTTTCACGAGTAAGAGATTATGTAGAATTGGAAAAACGCTCGCGTAGTTTTAAAGTGTGTGGCATTTTTAACACAGGTTTTGCTGAGTTTGATGAGAATTTAGCTATCGTGGATTTAAAACAAATACAGAAATTAAATTATTGGGAACATAATCAAGCCGGTAACTATGAATTATTTTTAAATGATTTTAACACACTCAATACAGATGTTGAAAAAGTACAGGAACTGTTAGGTTACAATTACCGAATTATTCCTGTAAACGAAGCTTACGAAAATATTTTCACATGGCTCGAGATGGTGGATGTAAACGGAATTATTATTATTAGTTTAATGCTAATGGTAGCAGGCGTTAATATGATTACGGCTTTACTAATTCTAATTTTAGAACGCGCGAACATGATTGGTCTCGTGAAATCGATGGGCATGAGTAATGTAAGTGTGCGTAAAGTATTTTTTTACGTCTCACTAAAATTATTGTGGCGTGGTTTACTTTTTGGAAATTTAATTGGAATAGGCGCAGTGTTGCTACAATATTTTTTCCATTTGGTGGAATTAGATAGTAACACGTATTATGTGGAGTATATGCCTGTAATTTTTAATGTAACTTATATATTAATTCTGAATGCAGGAATAATTTTAAGCTGCATGCTGATGATGTTTTTTCCAACTCTTATTTTAACACGCATCACGCCAATTAAAACCTTGCGGTTTGACTAATCTTGTTTCATACTTTAAACGTTGTCCGAGTGTATTGGTAATTGTTGTATTAATTATCAGTTGCATTTGGGTAAATGGTAATGTAGCTAAATGGAATAAAAAAAGTGTGATTGATTGGGATGTGACGAGCTATTACAGTTATTTACCGGCTTATTTTATTAAGAAAGATATTACACTAAAGTTTTTTGATGAAGATCCTAATTTTTACATTGCTAATAAACAGTTCAACCCCTTAAAAACACCTAATGGAAATTATGTAATTAAAACCAGCATGGGGATGTCGGTAATGTATTTACCTTTTTTTACAGTCGCCCATATTTTTGCAAAAGTATTTAATTACGAGGCTGATGGCTTTTCGGAACCGTATCAATTTATGATTCAGTTTTCGGGATTAGTTTATTTAGTTATTGGATTATTTTTTTTACGTCGCTTGTTGTTATTGTATTATTCTGAAAAAGTAACTGCCTTTACTTTACTTTGTGTTTTATTTGGAAGTAATTTATTTTATTATGCTTCTGTGCACGGAGCAATGAGTCATGTACATACTTTTTGCCTCGCCAGTATATTTATGTGGTATGGCATAAAATGGCTGCTAAAACCGAATTTAAAGACGAGTATTATTGTTGGTTTAACAATGGGTTTAATTGTTTTGATACGACCTGTAAATATTTTATTTGTTTTATTCCTGGTATTTTTGGGTGTTACCTCATTCCACGGAATAAAACAAAGGATGCTTTTGTTTTTAAGATTGAAGCATTTTGTAATTTTAATGAAGGTGTTGGCTGTTTTAGTTTTCTTGCCGCAATTGCTGTATTGGAAATACATTACGGGACATTATTTTTTTAACTCCTATATTGGCGAACAGTTTTATTTCGGTCACCCGCATTTGTTAGATGGATTGTTTGGTTTCAGAAAAGGTTGGTTATTGTATTCGCCTATTATGATTTTTTCGTTAGTTGGTATGGTGATGTTGTTTAAGACGAGAAAAGAATTTAGTTATCCTGTAGCTATTTTATTTTTGATTTATACTTACGTTGTATTATCGTGGTGGTGCTGGTGGTACGGCGGTTCTTATGGAATGAGAGCGATGATAGATATTTATCCGTTTTTAATAATTTGTTTTGCGGTTTTCGTTAATAAAATGATTAAGAACAAAGCTGTGATGAGTGTTTTGGGAATTTTAGTTTTAATAAATTGTTTTCAAATGTATCAATACCGCCGCGGTGTTATTCATTTTGATAGTATGACGAAGGATGCTTACATCGATGCAATCGGACGAATAGAAACCTCTCCGAACTTAAAAGAATTAATTTCTCCACCGGATTATAATAAGGCGAGGAGTACGGGGAGGGAGTAGTGAATCGGTGACTTCGAGAGCCTCAGTCACCGCCCTCATATTAAAAAAGCAATGTGGTGGTTGAGGCTCTTGAAGTAACAAATATTATTTTGCTAATTTTTTATAAAGCCCGATGTTTTATCATCTGAACACCATGGACAATGCGCTATGCCTAATTCATTGCCGTTAGTGGATGTGACCTTACATGTATTTAAAACATAATCATTGTCGGACAGATAGATTCCTGTTAATGCATCGGATTTAAATGTCAGGTATCCATCTTTTTCTTTTAATATTCGTCCGTATTCAATTAATTTTCCATGTCTGTATAACTTGTATTTTCCTTTTTGTTTTATATCGAGCCTGATGGTTTCATCGCCATTATCACTCCAGCCACCTTTCCAATGCCAGTTTCCAATTAATGTTATGTTTTCATCCTTGAGTTTGGTCTTTTTACACGAAGAAAATGAAACTAAAAGTAGTAGTAAAATAGAAATTATTATTCTTGTATCAATTCTAAAATTACCCATAAATAAAACTGCTTTCTGCCTTCTCTTTTACTGCCTCTTACTACTGTTTCCTCGAATTAAACTTCCGCATTCCAATCAATTGATCGTAATAAGTACCGCGAGCACGATGGTAAACATAAATGATGTAATCGTTTTCAGTTTCCCAATGATTGCCTTCGGTTAAAGTTTCGTCGCCGCCTTTACTTTTGTCTTTTAAAAATGCGTAGATGTAATTGTAATACCCTTGTTTCACTAACAAATTACATTCGTAGCCTTGTCGCTTATAATTGTAGGTCATACGGTTTACTTTATCCATTTTCCAATTGGTGAGTTTTCCTAACACATAAAAATTTCCTTCAGGTGATGGACTATCAAATGGCATGAAAAAATTAACCCAAACATAATCCGCTTCAATATCCTGATTAGTGGCTAAATCTTTATTCTTTATTAAAAAACCGCCATTAATGTCATTGTAAAAAATGTAATTTAAAAAACTGCGGTTAACATCGTTCGTTAAATCAGCGCGATAATGATTAGTACTGTCTTTATAAATTTTATTTACGCGTTCGGTATAGGTGCGTAATGAGCGTGTATCAAAATAACGAAATTCATTTCCGCCGTTAAATGTACTGGCGTCATCTAAACTGTAAGTTAATTGTGTTGGTGTATTGAATGTTGGTTTAATATCGTAAACGGCATTATCCCAACGGTAATTTTGAGTTAACACAACTTTTAAATCGATGTATGAATTGGTGATGTTATAAGATGTATTCACAACAGAAAAATCCATGTGTTGTTTTTCGTATTGTTCGTCATTACCAATGGCTTGTTTAAGTGTGGCGAGAATACTTATTTTTTCGTCGTACACCATAAAACGTTTTGATAATACCATTTTGTTTTTGTCGCCATCCTGATAAACATAAACAACATAATTTCCCGATTTAGTTAATTGCATGTTGGTAGTTGGAAAAAGAATAGAGTAGTGCGTGTATTTTTGTAAAGTATTAACTGAATAATTCCAGTTAATTAAATTCAAATCAAGAAAGCCCTGAACGTATTCTGAAATCATTAAGTCAGTCGGATTCCATTTAGCATCGCAATGCACAACAGTCATCGAATATTGTTTTTTATCCGAATCTAAATCATCAAAACTTAATTGCAATTGTTCGCCGGCATTTAATTTAATAAGCGGAAGAGAAAACTCCCATGTAGATTCGTAAAGCTGTAACGTTTTTATGTTGGATTTGTAGATGTAGTCTTCGTAGCGTAATTGATTATCATTAACGTAATCATCGTCCTGCGCAAATGCAGAAGAAAGTATTAGGAATAAGAATAGAGTATAAGAATGTTTGAGTTTCATGTTTCTGTTAAATCAAATGTATTGCCAAAAATACAATTTGGGGCATTTTATTAAGATAAATAGGAAATATTAACGATTAAATAGAAGCTTTATTGTAGATGTTAACGCGGGCTTCCTGTTTCTTTAAAAGACGATTAATGTTTTTACGATGGGTAACAACTAATAAAACCGCAGTAAGAATGGAGAATACGATTAAAATCACGTCGGTATTATGCATTCCAATATTAAGAATGATGGGATAGCTTATGCCTGCCATAATTGAACCTAAAGAAACATAACGAGTAGCAAATAATACAATTAAGAAAACTAATAAAGCCACTGCGCATGAAACAGGGGTAATGCACATTACAACTCCTAAAATAGTTGCAACACCTTTACCGCCTCTGAAACCTGCAAACACCGGAAAAATATGTCCGATTAAAGCAGCCAAACCTAAACCAATTTGAAAGTTGGTGAAGAAAGGCGTGTTAGTATGAAAGCCACTTAAAAATGACAATGAAACAGCAGCTGTACCTTTAAGAATATCAATAATCAAAACGGGAACACCAGCTTTTTTTCCTAAAACACGGAAGGTATTAGTAGCTCCTGCATTACCACTTCCGAATTCACGAACATCGATATTATAGAAAAACTTACCAATCCAAATGGAAGTAGGGATGGAACCTAACAAGTAGGCTACAAAAAGGAATAGGGTTATATAGAGTATTTCCAAAACCTTAAATTAGAGTTAAACAAAAATAAAGGAATTATTAAATAATGGGGTATAAAAATTAATTTATACTTGTATTTATTTAAACAGAATGTTGTTAATATACTGATTTTCAATATATTAATAATTGCCCTTTAACTTAACAGCTTGCTCAATTTTCTGTAAAGCGGTGATATAGGCTGCAATACGCATACTAGCTTTAAATTTATCGGCATTGTTCCAAACGTTACCAAAAGCTTGTTCCATTTTAAGATCATGCTTTGTGTTAACTTCTTCTTCTGTCCAATAATAACCGGCTTTGTTTTGTACCCATTCGAAATAAGAAACGGTAACACCGCCACTATTTGCTAAAATATCAGGAACAACAATAATTTTACGCTCATTTAAAATGTGATCTGCTTCAGGCATTGTTGGTCCATTAGCACCTTCAACTATTAATTTAGCCTGAATTTTTGCAGCGTTTTCTTCATTAATTACATTTTGTAAAGCAGCAGGAACTAATAAATCACATTTCGAAATCAATAATTGTTCTGATGGAATTTCAGTAGCACCTGTGAAGCCTTTTAATGTGTTTTTGTTTTTAGCTGCATATTCTAAAGCTGCTCTTATATCAATACCTTTTTCGCTATAGAAAGAAGCGGTATGATCACCAATACCTACAATTTTAACACCTTTTTCATTTAATAAACGTGCAGAGTGAGAACCTACATTTCCAAAACCTTGTACAACTGCTGTTACGTTTTTAGGATCTAATCCCATTTTCTTTAAAGCTTCTAAAGAATTTACCATAACACCACGTCCGGTAGCTGCATCTCTTCCTAAAGAACCACCTAGAGCAATTGGTTTTCCTGTTATAACCCCTGGAGAATCTTCTCCTGTAATCTTATTAAATTCATCCAAAATCCAAGCCATCTCACGACCACTTGTTCCCATATCTGGGGCAGGAATATCTTTATTTACACCAAATACATCTTTCATTGATTTTGCGTAAGCGCGTGATAAACGCTCTAGCTCACCAACACTCATTGCGCGCGGGTCGCATTTAATACCGCCCTTTGCACCACCATAAGGTAAGTTGGCAACAGCGCATTTAAAACTCATCCAGGCTGCTAAAGCCATTACTTCATCCTGATTAACATCCATTGCATAACGGATACCACCTTTAGATGGACCAATAGCTACAGAATGAACAACACGATATCCTTCAAATACTTGAATTTTTCCACTATCCATCATTACCGGTAAACTTACTTTTACCTGCTTGATTGGGCTTTTAAGAATTGTTTTAACATCGTCGGAAAGACCCATTAATTTAGCCGCAACATCGAGGCGGGCTAGTACTGCTTCAAACATACTTTCGTGGTTTGCGGCATCTGCTTTTGCAGTTTGTGTTGACATAATATTATGTTTTAGTTAACTGGGGGGTAAAGTTAGCAATTTTACTCTTGCCAACAATAAAAAATACTGCTTTTAAGAAGCCAGTTTTATACCATTAAAAGCCTTTTTAAACTAATAAAAATGCCTTTTGGTAGTTTAAATTTGAATCGTGAAGTTAATCAGGTATAAAAGCTTTAATTAACACGTATTATTTGCATATTAATTAATTCGGAGGTTTATTTGAATCGGATAATTGGAAGAGTTCTGGAAAATATTTTCGGTGTTTGTTACCAGCCTTTTCGGTTTTGGTAAAGTATCAGTGCCATCGGCCGTTGCCCTGTTTGATTTTAATTTTTGGAAAGTGATGGGCATTACCTGTTCGGGTGGAATAACGGGTGCCATCGTGTTTACAAACGTAAGCGCTGTGCTTATGAAATGGTGGCATAATGCTAAAATGAAATATTTTAGAAATCACATGCATCCTAAAGTATTTACAAAAAGCAATCGTCGCATCATTCGTATAAAAAAACGTTTTGGAATATGGGGAATTGCCTTAGTAACACCATTAGGTTTATCGATGCCGGTAGGTACTTTTATTGCGGAACGATTTTATAAAGACAAGAAAAAAGTGATTCTTGTTTTTAGTGCCGCGGTTTTGTTTTGGTATGTTACTATATATTTTCTGCTGTTGTTTTTCTACGAAAGTATTATGAAGGTATTATAATGAAGCACTTATTTTTCGATTTGGATAACACGCTGTGGGATTTTGACAAAAACTCGAAAGTTGTTTTACAGAATTTATTTAACGCTAATAATTTTGAAACTAAATTAGGAATCGATTTTGATGGCTTCCATGATTTTTATTATAAGAAGAACGATGAGTTATGGCATTTGTACTATTTTAATAAAATTAAGAAAGAGGAATTACGTTACAAACGCTTTCACGATACCTTTTTAAATTTCGGACTGAATGATTTACAACTCAGTAAATCCATTGCCGAAGATTATGTAAAGATTTCTCCATACTCAAAACATTTAATGCCTGGTTGTATTGACATTCTTGAGCATTTAAAAAATGATTATCAATTACATATTATCACAAACGGTTTTGCTGAAGTGCAAAATATTAAAATTGATAATTGCGGATTGCGTGACTATTTTAAGCACATTATTATTTCTGAAGAACACGGTTTGACAAAACCTCATATCGATATATTTAGATTAGGCGAACGTCTTGCAAATACCAGTGGTGATAAATGTGTTATGATTGGTGATAATTGGGTAAGTGATATTGAAGGGGCAGTTGGA
>JAYTSW010000330.1:0-19457 GCA_043745425.1 Sphingobacteriaceae bacterium
TTAAATTACCATTCATCAATTTACAATAAGCACCCTGCGTATGTTCATTATTTAATAAGCCATCTTTTTGATCGTAGTTTTTAAAAGCAGAGCCGCTGATATTTTCTGCTAATGGATTGAATTTGGTAACACCTTTATTGGTGCTCATCCAAATATTATTTAAGCTGTCAGATAAAACGGAGAACACAAAATTATTGGAGAGTCCATCTTTTTCAGTGTAATTGGTAAACTTATTGTTACCGATATCGAATTTACTTAATCCGTTACTGGTGGCAAACCATAGTGTTGATTGCTTATCTTCTAAAATAGAATAAACGATATTTGAACCTAATGAGTTTACAGAATCAGAAAATGCATATTTAATAATGTTTTCTTTTTTGCTAAGATTTCCTCCTTTAATAAAACAAGCTCCTCCTCCATCGGTACCCAACCATACATTACCTTTTGAATCCTTACAAATAGCTGTTATTTTGTTACTGCTAAGCCCTTCGGCTTCGGTGTAATTTCTCGTCTCTTTAGTTTTTGTATCTAACACAAATAAACCATCTCCATAAGAGCCTATCCATAATTTCTGATTTTCATCAAAACAAAGCGAAACCACCGTCCCGCCTAATTCATCACTTAAAAAAGTTTCTTTGGTGCCTGTGAGTTTATTATACTTAAACACACCTACCCCCCAGGTTCCTATCCAAATATTTCCTTCCCTATCACCAGTCATCGATAACACATAATTTTCGCCAATTACATTGCTAATGTTTTTTACTTCTTTACTTGCAGAATTAAATATTTTGAGTGATTTCTCGCCTCCAATCCAAATTTCTTTTCCATCGTCGTAAGCCGAAAATGTATGTTGTAGTTGTTCTGAAATTACTTTGGGAAGATTTGGGAATTTTTGAGTTTGCGCAAACGAAACGTTTACACCACCAGAAAAAGTGCCCAACCAAATGTTCTTCTGATCATCAGTGTAAATAGTAGTTAAATAATTATCGTTAATGGAGTATTTATTAGTTTCATCCTTCGTAAAAACATTATAGGTTTCACTTTTCAAATCCAAAGTAATACCTCCTCCTCTTGAAATCGCTAACAAATAATTATCAATCACTTTTACTTCTTCAATAAAATTAATTTTAATGTCTTGCTCCCCAAATCTGAATACTTTTTCAACAATAAAACTATTTGGGTCAACTTTTAATACACCGCCTCCATAAGTTGCTAAATACAATTTACCGTTTACCTCGGTTATAGAATTAATGGTTTCAATTTCAGTTGGGTCGACTTTTAAGCTTGGCGGAAGAATTAAATTTATTTTCTTTAGTTGATTGGTATTGGTTAAATGCCAAAGTCCCCACCCTTCGGTAGCAACAATAATTTGCGAACGATGATTATAAAGAAAAACAACTTCCAATTCTTTTCCCGACAAACTAATGACTTTGCTTTCTCTTGTTTTTGAATTAAATGAAATGACACCTCTATTAGTTCCGATTAAAACATTTGAATTATCATTATCCAAAAAACAATTTATTTTTAGTTCTGCTAATTCACCTTTACCGGTATTTAATTTTACACGCTCAAAGGAATCTTTATACGGATTGTAAATATTTAAGCCGGCATTTCTGGTGCCAATGTAAAGCATGCCATCTTTGTTCTGAAAAACACGGGTAATATCCGATGAAGAAAGTGAGTTTTTATTCTCAATGGTGTTTTTAAATACTTTAAACTGGTAACCATCATAACGGCATAAACCATCCTGTGTACCAAACCACATAAAACCCTTGTCGTCTTTTAAAATAGAGCTAACAAAATTGGTTGATAAGCCGTCTTCGCTGGTAATATGCTTAAAACGATACGATTGCGAAATAAGCAATCCCGAAATAAGAAAAAACAATATGTTTAGAACCAATTTTTTAAACATAATCAGGTTTTAAAGTTAATTAAAATTTTAAGAGTAAAAATCATATTTTTACCAAACTATGTGCGGAATTGCGTGTATATATTTTTTAAAAACTGCAGGCGCTTCCAATTCAACAAAAAACTCCAAGATACTAGAGGCTTTAAAGCACCGCGGACCCGACTACCAGAACCAATATTCATTTAAAAATTGCACCCTGTTTCACGCCCGTTTAAACATTTTGGATTTAAGCGAAAAAAGCTATCAACCATTTTTAGACTCAGCAAACGAAAAAGCTTTAATTTTTAATGGTGAAGTATTTAATTACAAAGGTTTACAAAAAGAAGTTAGCGATTTAAAAACAACAGGCGATGTTGAAGTTCTATTTAAGTTGTTTGAAAAACAAAATATTAATTGTCTAGTTAAATTAAATGGTTTTTTTGCTTTTTCATTTTACGATTCAATCACAGATGAATTAACTGTAGTTCGTGACCGTTACGGCGTTAAACCTTTGTATTATTTTCAGGATAATGAGAAGCTAGTTTTTGCCTCTGAACTAAAAGCACTTTTGCATTTAACAGGTGCTCAGGAATTAAATTTTAATGCACTTCATACGTATTTACGTTTAAATTATATTACAGGAAAAGAAACGATTTTTAAAAATGTATTTCGTTTGTTGCCTGGCGAATACATTTCAGTAAAAGAAAAAAAAGTAAATATAAATACCTGGTATAAAATTCCGCTCAACACAAAACAGGAGTCCATAAAAAATTTATTATCAGATTCGGTTAGTTTGCGATTAAATGCTGATGTTCCGGTTGGTTGTTTTTTAAGTGGAGGTTTGGATTCGTCAATTATTTCTGCATTGGCTAAACAATATCATAAGGATATTCACACCTTCAGTCTTGGTTTTGCAGATGAACCGTTTTTTGATGAAACCTATTATGCTGAGTTAACAGCGAAACACATCAATTCAACTCATCATAGCTTCAAATTAAAAAATACCGATTTACTCGAAAATATTAATCCGTTTTTACAAAGCATTGACGAGCCGTTTGCTGATTCATCCGCCTTTAATGTTTATATATTGAGCAAATACACCAAACAACATGTAAAGGTAGCTCTATCGGGCGACGGCGCCGATGAGTTGTTTATGGGATACAATAAACATAAAGCTGAATTACAAAGCAGAAGTTTTTTTTCAAAACTATTAACCCCCATTTTTAATCCGGCTTTAAGTGTTTTTTCCGATTCCCGAAATACTAAATTCACTAATAAAATCAGACAATTAAAACGTTATTCAAAATCCGCTAATTTAAACCCGATGGAGCGTTATATTGATTGGGCCTGTATAAGTAATGAAGAAGAGGTAAATGAATTGCTTCTTAAAAAAACTAACTCCTCGTTTAATAATTTATTTTTAGAAGCCTTCACACACAAAAACTTTAATCCAGTTAATTATGCCGATTTAAAAATTGTATTGACTGATGATATGTTGGTGAAGAGTGACAGAATGAGCATGCAACACGGCTTAGAAATAAGAAACCCATTTTTGGATTATAGGGTCGTTGAATTTGCAATGAATTTAGCTGAGGATAAAAAAATATCGCATCAGGGACAGAAATTAATTTTAAAAGATAGTTTTAAAGATTTACTTCCTCCAGAAATTCTTAACAGAGAAAAAAAAGGTTTTGAATTACCCTTATGGAAATGGCTTAAAACAGAATTAAAAAATGATATGGAGATGAAATGGTTAAGTAAAAAAAGAATTACTGAAGAAGCTATTTTTAATTACGATACAGTTTACAAATTGAAACAAAAATTATATAGCCTTAATCCTGGTGATGCGCCAGCAAAAATTTGGGCATTGATTGTTTTTCAGAATTGGATGACAAATTTTAAAGAATTCATTAAAGATTAAAAGAAAAAACTTAATTCGTATATTGACAATCATTAGCAATGGCAAAAAAAATTCTTAGTATAATAAATCGTTTTAATTTAGGGGGCATTGTTTACAATGTGGCTTACATGGCCAAATATTTGCCACCCGATTTTGAAACACTTATTATTGGAGGTGCTGAAGAAGAAGGCGAAGAAAAAACTATACACATTACTGATAAATTAGGGCTGAATCCCATTATTGTTGAAGAATTACAACGTAGCGTAGGCTTAAGAAACGATTATGCAGCTTATAAACGTGTTAAACAAATTATTAAAGAGTACAAGCCTGATATTGTTCACACGCATGCCTCAAAAGCCGGTGCCATTGGTCGTTTAGCTGCCATACATTGCAAAGTACCTGTAATTGTGCATACATTTCATGGACATATTTTCCATTCGTATTTCGGAAAATACAAAACGGCATTTTTTAAAGGCATTGAGAATTATTTAGCTAAAAAAACGGATGCCATTATCGCCATAAGCGATATTCAAAAAAAAGAATTAACCGAAACTTTTAAAGTATGTACGCCTGAACAAACACATATTATTAATTTGGGATTTGATTTGGAACACTTCACTCAAAATAACGAACAAAAACGAAAAGATTTCCGCGCCAAATACAATTTAGAAGATGATGAGTTAGCTATTGGCATTATTGGTCGCCTTGCCCCTATTAAAAATCATGAATTGTTTATTGATGCAATAGAAAATGCATCAAAACATTCCAAAAGAAAAATACGTGCATTTATTATAGGTGATGGCGAAACTCGAGCGAAACTCGAAAATTATTTAATTTCAAAAAAAATACCATTCACCAATGTTGCATCGGCATCAAAACTATTTTGTTTTACCTCTTGGATAAAAAATATAGATTGGGCTTTAGCAGGGTTGGATTTAGTTGCCTTAAGTTCGAAAAACGAAGGAACGCCCGTCAGTTTAATTGAAGCGCAAGCCACCGGAAAATTTATTGTGAGCAATAATGTTGGTGGCACTGCAGATATTTTACATAAAGATTGCGGCATACTTTGCGATAAAGACAAACCCGAAGAATTTATTTCGCAAATGCTTTATGTTGTTAATAATTTTGAAACTTTATCAGCTAAAGCAAAAAACGGACAACAACAAGTTTTACAGCAATTTTCATACCATCGTTTAGTTAAGGATGTTGAAAGTCTGTACAATACCCTATTGAAAAACAAAAAAATGATGTAAGTCACTCTAAATACTTTAAGCTTTACTTATCTTCACAAAATAAATCAGTACACATGGATGCAAAGATTGAACAAAAAATAAAATTACTCGAAGAGAAATATGCTCAAATGGGCCAGGATCTTGATGGCTATCTCGACGGTTTATTATTATCGAACTACCTTACCTATTGGGATTACACGCAGGTGGATACTTTGTTGACCTTACAAAATCCTAAAACTGATTTTCCTGATGAGATGATTTTCATAATGTATCATCAGATTACGGAATTGTATTTTAAATTAAGCTTACACGAATACAGTCAAATTGCAAATAATGGTCCGGATATTTTACCCAACGGACAATTATTAGGATGGAAGTCAAAAATAGAAACTCCATTTTTTATAGAACGTGTTATGCGTATTAACCGTTACTTCGAAGCGTTAACCAAATCGTTCGAGATTATGATTAACGGCATGGAGAAAGAACAATTTTTGCGTTACCGCATGGCTTTATTACCTGCTAGTGGGTTTCAGAGTGCACAATACCGAATGATTGAAATTTGTTCAACCGATTTTATAAATTTAGTTGATAAAGATGTGCGTGCCAATTACGTTGGCAAAAACTCAAGTGTTGAAGATATGTTTCAGAATATTTATTGGAACAAAGGCGCCACCGAATTAGCAAGCGGTAAAAAAACATTAACCTTAAAACAATTCGAGAAAAAATATTCAGCAACATTTATTGCATTGGCCAACGAGAATAAAACAACAAATTTATGGGCCAAGTATAAAACTTTACCTGATGCAGAACAAAAAAATCAAAACTTAATTAATGCTTTAAAGCAATTAGATGTAAATGTGAATATCAATTGGCCATTGGTTCATTATAAATCGGCGGTGCGTTATTTACAAGCAAACACCGAAGATATTGCTGCTACAGGCGGCACTAACTGGCAAAAATATTTACCGCCGCGTTTCCAAAAACGCGTGTTCTATCCTGAGCTCTGGACTAAAGAAGAACTTGAAGACTGGGGCAAAGGTTGGGTGGAGACCAATGTTTTTCAGCAAAAGTAGTTCTATCCTAATTTAACAGATTGTTAAAAATTATAGATTTTACAAACACTTTGTAAAACTGAACTTATTATTTAGTAAATTTAATATTGGCTAAATAATGAGAAACCTTTTCTTCATATTTATTTTATTTTTTTCATTTTCCATTCGTGCACAAATGTTTTGGACAGAAACATTTGGTTCGGCAGCATGTTCGGGTGGCGCCTTGGCTTCTGCCTATGTTGGTCCTAATGGGGCGTGGTCGGTTACAAATACCGGCGTTAATAATACAAGCGCAAATGATTGGTTTGTTAGTGCAAAAGAACGAGGGATGGGTGTAGGTATTTGCGGGGCAGGTTGTGGCGGAACAAACAATAAAACCTTGCACATTGGTTCAACAGGCGCTTTTAATGATAATGGCGCTTCATATAACGAAACCGGCATAGGTAATGCAACTGATAAAAGAGCAGAAAGTCCTTTAATAAACTGTACCGGAAAAACCGGAATCACTTTTAGTTTTAGTTATATCGAAAACGGTGAGGGTACTTTTGATAATGCCACATTATGGTATTTCAATGGTACTGTTTGGGCCCAGTTATCAGACCCCGCCAAAACACTTTGTTGTGCCAGTGCCGCCTGTACGGGTTTTAATCAAGGCTTATGGATTAATTATTCAATTGCATTACCCGCTTCCGCTAACAATAATGCAGGAATTAAAATAGGGTTTAGATGGGTTAATAATGGGAATGGCATTGGTACTGACCCTTCCGTTGCTATTGATGATGTTACCCTTTCGGTACCCGTTTTACCAATAGAATTAAGTGCATTTACTGTTGAAAAAGTTGGCGAAACAGTTTTATTAAAATGGACCACCATGACGGAAAGAAATTTCGAAGGCTTTTCGGTTGAAAGATCAGAGGATGGCATCAGTTATTATGAAGTTTCATTTATAAAAGGTGCAGGCAATAGTAATTCTAAAAAAAATTACACCTTTAATGATAATCGCCTTAGTAACGGCATTTATTATTACCGAATTAAGGAAATCGACATTGATAAATCTTATAAATACTCTCCTGTTAAAACAATCCAATTTTTGAATACGGCAGAAAGTGTACCTTATTACAATACCGAAAATTCTGAAATTATTATTCCAGTTACTAATTTAAATATTGAGAATTTGTTTACTATCGACTTAATTTCGGCGGATGGAAAAAAAATAAAAAGTTTATCAAATACCAATGCCGAAATAGTAAATAACACTATTCATATTCCGATATCCGCTCTACCTCTAGGTCTTTATGTATTAAGACTTTATGACAATGAAAGTTCCCGAAGTTTCAGAGTGGTTATTTCCCACTAATAAGCCGTCAAAATAAATCACATTTTAGCATAATAAATCTTATTTTTATGCGTTAAAGATATAATTGAAGAAATTACTACTCATATTTTTCGTTTTTTCATTAACAGTTAGTTCCAAAGCTCAAATTGGTGGACCTACCACTTACCGTTTTTTAGAAATACCCATGCCGGCGCGCGCTGCAGCTTTAGGCGGTAATAGCATGTGTGTTTGGGGTGATGACATTAACCTTTCGTATAGCAATCCTTCTCTTTTAAATAAAGCTTGTGTTAAACAGGTTGCTGTAAATTATTGCAATTACATTGCCGACTTGAATTTTGGAAATGTGGCTTATGCTCATCATATCAATAATATTGGCACCATTGGGGCGGGCTTACAATATTTTAATTACGGGAAATTTGATAAGCGTGATGAATTTGATAACAAAGAAGGAAATTTTAATGCTGCCGATTATTCATTTAATTTAATGTTTGCTCGCAGATTAAAAGACACGAGTTTTAGTTTTGGAGCCACCTTAAAAACCATTTACTCGCATTACGATATTTACAAATCATTTGGTAATGCAGTTGATCTGGGTGTAACCTGGGCGCATAAAAGTGGCTTTACCGCCTCTGCCGTAATTAAAAACGTTGGGGTTATCTGGAAACCGTATGATAAACATAACGACACTACAAAATTACCTGTAACAACACAAATAGGCTTTAGTTATAAAGTAAAAAAAGCACCTTTCCGTTTAATTTTCGTGTATGATAATTTACGTAAATGGGATTTAACGTATACAAGTCCAATAGCCGAGCCTGAATCGAGCAGTTTATTTGGCGAGAAGCCCAAGGAAAAAACAAAATTTCAAAAATTTAGTGATAATACTAAAAAAGGTGGCGATAAATTTGGACGACACATGACTTTTGGTTTAGAAGTTTTACTTACCAAAAATTTTAATATACGTGTTGGTTACAATTATCGCTTGCATAAAGAAATGATGTTGCCTGATAAACGTACCGCTAGTGGTTTAACGTTTGGATTTGGATTTAAAATTAACCGCTTTGGTTTAAGTTATGCTTACAGCAAGTATAACATTACAGGTGTAGCCAGTACCATTGGCATTACTACCAACATTGGAGCTTACACCAAACGAGTAAAAAACCCTACGGAAACGCCTGCCACGAATTAACGCCCAAACCTCTTTCATGATTTTGTCAATCAAGTATCTATAAACAATTCTTCAGGTATTACGATTTATTAATCGGAACGTATTCATATAATTTTCCGCGCGAATTGTAATAATAATTAAAGCTTTTAACATACATTTATAGTATGAAACTTAACATTGAAATTTATATTTTACTTATACTTTCATTTTTTATTTACGGCTGCGGAAGCGATGCTGAAAAAATAGAGAATAAAATAGTTGTGCAAGAAACGATAAAAAAAATTGAGCTTAAACCAGGTGTAATTACTGAAAGTGATACAATTATAAATTTAAGTGGTGACGACCTTAATTATATACAGTGTTACGATAAAGCACTAACTCTTTGGCAAATACCATTAGTAGAAAAGTATATAAAAACCAGTTATGGCGATGCGCATGTGATTATAACTGGTCCTGCAAATGGCGAACCTCTTGTTTTATTGCATGGTATGAATGCAAGCTCCACTATGTGGTATCCAAATATTAAATCACTTTCTGAACAATATCGGATTTATGCTATTGATTTTTTACTAGAACCAGGGAAATCTCTTTGTCAAGGAAATCCTGACGAAACCTCGGAAGTTGTGAATTGGTATTATGAAATTTTTGATCAGCTTAGTCTTAAAAAATTTAGTTTAGTAGGCGCTTCCCGTGGTGGCTGGTTGGCCATGAATATTGCTCTTCATGATAAATCACGAATAAATAAAATTGTACTGTTGAGTCCTGCACAAACATTTATATGGATAAGACCCGGATTAAAAATAATTAACAATATTGAATATTCTCTTTTACCACAAAGAAAACGATTGAGAAATGTTTTGGAAACAATGACTTTTGATGTGGATAAAATAAGTCAGATTTACATCAATCAATATTACATTGCTACACAAAAAGCAACCATGAATAAATGTTTTTTACAAATGAGACCTTTTTCAGATAAGCAACTAAAATCACTACAGATGCCAATACTGTTGTTAATTGGTGATCAAGATATTATTAATAATGATAAAAGTCTTGAAATGGCTAAAAAGTTATTTCAGAATACGGAAACCGAAAAAATTAAAAATGCAGGACATTTTTTATCTGTTGATCAACCCGAAATTGTGAATAAAAGAATTCTTGATTTTTTACATAAAAAAAGCGATTAACCTTTGTTATCATAATTGTTCAGAACCCTATTATGTATAAAGAGGCTTCCGCAAATTACCAAGAATTTAAAAGAAAATGAAAGCGACTTTTTTTGCAACCCAAGCTGAATTTAGGAAATGGTTAGAAAAAAACCACAAAAAAGAAACTGAACTGTGGGTTGGCTATTACAAAATTGGAACAAGCAAACCTAGCATGACTTGGTCGCAATCCGTTGATGAAGCTCTTTGTTTTGGTTGGATAGATGGTGTTCGTAATTCTATTGACAGCGAAAGTTATTGCAATCGATTTACTCCCAGGCGACCAACAAGCAATTGGAGTGACATAAATATTAAAAAGGTAAAAGCCTTGATAAAAGAAGAACGAATGCAAGCTGCAGGACTTGAAAAATACAAACAGCGAAAAACAACAATGAAACAAAAACCAAAATGAATTCAAACGTTAATTTTTATTTTACCAAAGCCAAAAAATGGCAAAAAGAATTAGAAACCTTAAGAGCAATTGCGCTTGATTGTCACCTTGCAGAAGAATTGAAATGGGAATGCCCTTGTTACACGTTCGAAGGAAATAACATCGTTTTGATTCATGCGTTTAAAGATTACTGCGCTTATTTATTTTTTAAAGGTGTATTATTAAAAGATTCAAAAAAAATTCTCATTCAACAAACTGCTAATGTTCAAGTGGCTCGTCAAATTCGCTTCACCAATTCGAAAGACATTGTTAAGATGAAAGCAACATTGAAAACGTATATTTACGAAGCCGTTAAAATGGAAGAGTCTGGCGTAAAAATCGAATTAAAAAAGACGTCTGAATTTAACATGCCAGAAGAGTTTGAAAACAAATTAAAAAAGAATACCGCATTGAAAAAAGCATTTTATGCATTAACCCCTGGTCGACAAAGAGGTTATCTTCTATATTTTTCATCGGCAAAGCAAACCAAAACACGCGAAGACAGAATCGCAAAATACACATCGAAAATTCTAAAAGAAAAAGGATTGGATGATTGAGAGTTGATGGTTTATAGTAAATGAATTAAAAAAAATTCATCTTACATTAACATTTTCTAAATGTTAAATCTAAAAGCCAATTTTTCTTAATTAACTTTTACAAAAGCATAATGTTCGATTTTAAAAACATAAAATTGTAACATGAAATTTTATACTCCCCTATCAATTGCATCGGCTGTTTTAATTATTACAGCCTGTCATACTTCTAAAAAAACTACTACATCAACGACTTCAGAACCCGTTACCAATACAGCGCCAACAAAAACACTTTCTGCTACAGAACAACCAGCAACATTTGGTCCATCAATGGGTGCAAAATCTGCTGATGGAATTTATCTTCCCGGTGAAGAAGAGGTCGCTGCCCTTCAACCAAGATATATGGATATAACTTTAGCTAAATTAAGAGAAGGTTATACACTTTATACATCTAACGCTTGCACACGATGTCATGGAGCGGTTAATGTTTACCAAATATCGGATATGAATTGGATGAATATCATAATTAGAATGGCTTATAAAGCAAACATTACCGATTCAGAAAAAGACGCGGTTTATAAATACGTTTTAGCTATTAAGGCTGCTAAACCTAAATAATTTTGAACTGTTAAAATTGCCAATTTTCGCTAATTAACATTTAGAAAAGCTGTTTATCACTATCTTCATTAAAATTAGTATTATGAAAAACAGTTTACTTGCATTTATTTTATCCATACTTTTTATTAATGGCTATTCTCAAAACACAAGGGATGCCTTAGCAGGAAACTTTACACCACCTCTGAACAGAGAAAATCTACATAAAGCCAAACTCATTAGCGATGTTATTCCAGATTGTCCAACCCACTGGAATACTATTATCGATTACGTAGCAATAAATATCATGGTCATTTCTAATGGAACTATTATTTCAGAAGAAAGCACAAACGATGTACTAACCGAAAAACAAAGACGTATTCTATACGATGCCGACCTAAATACTGAAGTGAGCATAAAAATAAAATACAAGTATAAAGACACTACTTATGCGATTGGCGGTAATGAAAGAATTAAAACAATGCGTTTTAAAGCAGCTATTGTTCCTGCAACTGAAGCGGAATTCCCTGGCGGATACGCAAAAGCAATAGAATATGTAAAAGAAAACATCGTTAAAAAAATCGCAACGGTAGATACTTCAAAGCGTACACCTTTTATGACCGCAACATTTACAGTTGATGAAAATGGGAAAATAAATAACGCCAAAATAGTTAAATCGTCTTATAAACCTGAACTGGATAAATTATTATTAGACGAAATTTACAAAATGCCAAACTGGAAACCGGCTGTTGATGCCGATGGAAAAAAAGTGAAACAGGAATTTAAAATTGCTTCTGTTTTTTACAGTGGCGGAGGTTGTTAAAAGAAACAATATGAAAACACTTAAGATTTTTTCTTTAGTACTAATTTCCTCATCTTTATTACAGTTTTGCAATAAATCTGAAACACAAGCTGAAGGCATTTCATCTGATGAGACTAAAGGTCCATTAAGCAGTGTCTTTATTGTAAATGGAAAATATAAAATAGACTCAATGACTATTTGGAGATACCATACAAGATCAAGACTTATTAAAGATGTTAATGCGATTAAATTAGTTGACAAAAAAACAGTACAGGAAATTCCTGAATTTATTTCCGCATTTTTAAATGAAATTTCGCCGAAAGGAAAATTTGAGATGGCTAATCCAGGTGAAGACTTTTATATTGAAGATATAACGTCTTTCTCTAATCCCTCATTCAATACAGTTGCAAACAAAAAACTTCCTACAAAACAACTGGTTTATTTTGGAATTGATAATAATACTGCTATTCTATCTTATTACTGTGGCGGTTTGGGTAAGTGGCAATGCACCACCATTATTAAATTCAAGGATGAAAAGATTACAGATTTTTGGTATGGGAATACAAGTTTTGCCCTATCAAAAGAAAAAATCGTTTATGATCTCAAAGATAAACGTGGCGGCGGCTGTTAATTAAACACTACGAGTTTGTTGGAAACAAATTATACCACTTGTTTAATATTTTATGCCACTTATAAGAAAGCGCATTTAATCACAGGCATTCATTTTATCTTTCCATCTGGAAATGACAAAATTTGCCTTATTAATCCCAATTATTGTACTACTATCTGTTCAAGGATGTAAAGATACAAGAGGCAATCATAAAACTCAGTACAAGAAAATTGCCACGAGTTACTTAGAATTTACTCTCATATCGAGAGACGGCGCTAATCTTTCTGATTTTCCACTGGTCGATACCAATTCAATGGCCCATATTTTCGATAACTCAAACTGAAAGATGAAGAAGTGTTCAGAAACGATTCCAATAGCATCACAACTACCTCCCGTAAACTTCCTCAATGGGCTTTGAAGTACATCCGTTAGGGAACGGATTATTTAAAAGAATACTAATAGTCGGCGCAATTTCTGTAATGTAATAAGGCTTTACACTTTCACCTTTTTTAATTCCCATTCCGTAAAACAATAAAGGCACGTGAGTATCATAACCATAAGCTGCTCCATGAGTAGTGCCTGTTTCCTGAATATCCAACCAACCTGGTAAATAACTAAAGGCAACATTACCACTACGCTTATGATTATATCCATTAGCAATTAAACTTTTAAAATTATCGCCTTTATATGATTCGAATTTTAATACAGATGAGGGATAAGCTTCGGCAATACCTTCCATTTGAATTAATTTATTAGCAAGAGTCTTTTCTACGTCATCGTTGTTTAATTTTAGCGAAATTAATTTAGTTGTATTTAAAAATAATTGCTGATTACTCATATTCAAAATTAATGAGTCACCGTACTGTGCAACACAAAACATTTTCAATTCTTTTTCCAATTTCTTTTCCTTGATGTAACCTGCAGGAATTTTCATATCTTTTAAATAAGCGGCTACATCAGCAGCGCCGTGATCAGCAGTTAAAAATAAAACGTAATTCTCCTGCCCCACTTCTGCATCTAATGTTTTTAATAATTCTTCAAGGTCTTTATCCAAACGCAAATACACGTCTTCCACTTCAACGGCGCGCAAGCCATAAGCGTGTCCAACATAATCTGTACTCGAAAAACTAATACACAACATATCGCTTATGTCATCTTTTCCCAGAGATTCATTCTTTAAACATTCTATTGCCAAATCTTTTGTAATTGTATTACCCCAAGGCGTTGCTTTTAAAATTCCCCAACTATTTTTTTCTAATTGTTTATTGTAGTCGTAAGGGAAAACCGGTTTTTCTTTTTTATTCGGCGCCAGTTCATATTTATTGTCGTCAGCAATTGAATTCGTATACGTTTCTATTCCGTATAATGTGTTCCAGCCTTTTTCTAAATATGTTTTTGGTAATTTTTTTGCATTGAAATTATTCAACCAAACAGGTAATTCTTTCACATACCAATCAGAGCTTACAAAGTTTCCTGTTTCTTCATCATACCAGAATGCAGCATTAGCTGAATGCCCGACAGGTAAAACTGAGCTCCTATCTTTTAACGACACACCAAATACTTTCGCTTTACCATTCGTAAATAATTTTAATTCGTCACCCATGGTGGTGGTTAATTGGTTGTGAGGCGACATCATTCCATTTTTACTCGTAGTACCAATTGACTTTGCATTTTTATCAGAAACACAATATTGTGTAATGCCAGTTTCTTTTACATACCAATCATTCGCAATTATACCATGCACGCTCGGTGTACAGCCTGTATAAATACTGCAATGGCCCGGACCAGTATAAGTAGGAACGTAATTATAATGTGTGTTTTTACAAAAGAAACCTTCATTCACCAAACGCTTAAAGCCACCTTCACCAAAACGATTCCAGTAGCGATATATATAATCAGTGCGCATTTGATCAATCACAATGCCTACAACTAATTTTGGTCCTTTTTTTTGGGAAAAAGAATTCAGATATACAACTGAAAGTAAAAGAATGAAGAGTGATTTAAATCGAATCATGTTTTTGTTTTGAAATTATATTTCTAATATGATAAGAATGTTAAGGAATTATTTCTTTTTATTCGGTTTTTTCTTTTTGAAGGTTTTATCTGCTTTATCCGCTTCTTTTAAAAGTAATTTCCAATTATCATTTACGTCTTCGGTATACAATAACGTTTCTCGGTAGTCATCTTTTTTTACATCGAGAACTTTAATGGGTTTATCTAAAAACTTTTCTATTTGCATTAAAACTGGTTTCTCTTCCGGCGCGCAAAAAGATACAGCATGACCTTTTGCAGTTCCACGACCAGTACGCCCTACCCTATGCACATAATTTTCATCCACGTCGGGCAAATCGTAGTTCACAACATAATTCACACCTGGAATATCAATACCACGTGCACTCACATCCGTTGCAATCAATACATTTATTTCTCCTGTTCTGAATTGTTCCATCACGGCTAATCTGTCATCTTGATCTTTACCACCGTGCATGGTAATTGTTTTTATATTCACGCGCTTCATCGCTTCAAACACACGCTCAGCTCGAACTTTGGTTCTTACAAAGACTAAAATTTTACTTTCCGGATTTTCATTTACCAAACGCTCTAAGAAAAAACGTTTATCATCCATCTCAACAAACATTACCGAGTGGTCTACATTTTTTGAAACAGGATCTTTAGGGGAAATCTGAATACGGATTGCGTTTTTCACCAATGAATAAGCTAAATCTTTAATCTCTTCATTAATTGTTGCCGAGAAAAATAAAGTCTGACGATTTAAAGGTAAATACGTTATCAACTCTTTAATGTCATCATAAAAACCCATGTCAAGCAAATGATCGGCCTCATCTAGAATTAAAAATTCAGTACTACGAAGTTTAATATGTTTTTGACTTACCAAATCAAATAATCGTCCTGGGGTCGCCACAATAATATCAACTCCCTCTTCTAATTTTTCTATTTGAGGTTGTTGATCCACACCACCAAAAATTCCGAGAGCCGTTACATCTGTATAACGCCCAATTTTTTGAAACACTTCTGTAATTTGTAAAGCTAACTCGTGAGTGGGAACCATTACAACTGCACGAATTCCTTTTTTATCAGGATTATCTCTTTTTCGGTGATAAATAATTTCAATAACAGGAATGGCGAATGCTGCCGTTTTACCTGTACCAGTTTGTGCAATTGCTAATACATCTTCCAGATTTAAAATAGAAGGAATAGCTTTGAATTGAATATCGGTTGGGCGTTTATAACCTAGTTCTTCAAGACTGCGTTTAATTTGCGGAGCAATATCGTATGAGGAAAATTTCATTAATTATCTAACCTTTCGAAAATAGAATTATTACTTTTAAATTCAGGCACCAGTTCTTTCATGCATTGTACAATTTTGTTGTTGTTTTGTGTATCGAATAACTGAATCAACTCTTCAATTATTTTTGCCACATCATCATATTCATATTCTCTCACTTTGCCAATTAAAATTTGTGAATGATGTGTTGGCATGGTGTTTTCAGCATCTGCTAATAATTCTTCGTATAATTTTTCACCAGGACGTAAACCCGTGAATACGATTTTAATATCACGACCTTCTTCTAGTCCTGATAATTTTATCATTTTACGAGCCAAATCAACAATCTTAACCGACTTGCCCATATCGAATACAAATATCTCTCCACCTTTACCCATACTTCCTGCTTCTAAAACTAATTGGCAAGCTTCAGGAATAGTCATAAAGTAACGCGTGATATTTGGATCAGTAATAGTAACCGGTCCGCCTAATTCAATTTGTTTTTTGAAACGAGGAATAACAGAACCGTTAGAACCTAATACATTTCCGAAACGGGTAGTAATGAATTTTGTTATGGATTTTTTTCCTAAGCTTTGAATGTAAATTTCTGCAATGCGTTTTGAAGCGCCCATTACATTCGTTGGATTCACAGCTTTATCAGTAGAAACGAAAACAAATTTCTGTACACCAAATTCTACACTTAAGTCAGAGCAAATTTTTGTTCCTAAAATATTGTTTAAAATAGATTCTGATGGATTATTCTCCATCATTGGTACATGTTTATAGGCTGCAGCGTGAAAAACAATATTCGGTTTAAATGTTTTAAATACATTTTGCATCCTATCGCTATTGCGTACATCTCCAATCACTACTTCAAATTGTTCTTTCTTAAATTTATCCCCGAATTCCAATTCCACATCGTGTAATGGGCTTTCCGATTGATCTAATAAAATAATTTTACTTGGATTAAATTTTATACATTGACGAGACAGCTCACTGCCAATTGAACCTGCAGCGCCTGTAATTAAAATAACTTTGTTATTGAGTTCGGCATTGATACTATCGTTATCTAATTTAATGGGTTCGCGTTCTAATAAATCTTCGATGTTTACACTACGTAATTGATTAAAACTTAATTCACCGTTAATCCATTTTGTGGCAGGAGGAACATTTAATAAACGAACATTATTATTTAAACACCAATCTGCAATTTCGTTCCTTTTAGCTGGCGTTAAATTTTGAATAGAAATAATTACCGATTCAACCTGATTTTCCCTTGCTAATTTATCGATTTCACTAAATGGATAAACGAATGCCCCTTCAAGACTTCTTCCTTTTTTATTTTCGTCATCATCAATAAATCCAACCACTTTATATTTTATAGCAGCATCTCTATCGAGAGTGCGTTTTGTAATAATTCCGCCCTCACCTGCACCGTAAATCAAAACGTTAATTTTACTACGTTCCGGATTTTTGCTTTCAAAGTAAATTGCTTTCACTGCTAATCGAGAACTAATCATAACAAATAAAGTTACAAGTGCATCGATAATTATAATAGCTGTTGGAATAATAAAGTAACCGATGGTGAAATAAGTAACAACATTGGCAACAAACATCAATATGCTTCCCAATATAACAACAGCTAAGATTCTTAAAGAGTCACGCGAACCAGTGTAACGCACAACACCTTTGTAAGTTTTTGAAATAATAAATGAAATGGCACGAATACCTAGCAATAAAGCATAATCGTACTTTAAATTCTTTAAATCTGTGTCGGGAATATTTTCAAAATTAAACCGAAGAAAAAAAGCAAGCGTTAAAGAAAAGGCACAAATAATTAAGTCGATAATCAAAATTGACCACCGAGGTAAGTTATATTTCCAGAAGAAACTTAGTATCCTTGACATACCCTATAAAGGTAACTATTTTTTTTGAGCTGTATTGGTAGAAGTGGGAACTGCTGTATTGGTTGTTGTTATTTTTACTTTTTCAACGGACTGTATAGGAGGATTTATCTTTATAGGCACTTGTTTAAAGGGTTTATCAGAGGCAGCAATCTCGCAATACGTGCAAATTTCCTTCAATTTCACTTTCATTTCGCAATCTGTAGGCTGTACATATATTTTCTTCATGGTGCTATCCGGCATCATAAATTCCATGTCCGTTGCCAAAGTACGCGGACCTTCAAATACAAAAGGCTCAGAAAATTTTTCTTCGAGATGAATATCCTTAATATGAATTTTCTTGTCAAAAATCATCGTGTACAATTCAAAAATAGCACGAGTAATCTTAATTTGAATTTCATTTTTCTTGCTGTCGTAATACACTTTTACATGTCCAACTACCTGCGAGGTGTAATTAAAAGGGCCAACATCTACCCTGGCATCACAGGTAAAATCACTGCTATCAGGTTTTAAATTTATTTTTGGATTTATTATTTTCCAATGGTATTGTCCTTTAATCAGCATCACTTCATAATCACTCGAACCGCTTATATCTCCAATGGCAACAAATACTTTGTTGATGGCTTCTTCGTTTAATGATACGGTAAAATCATTGTATTTTTGAGAGTACAGGCATTGGCCAATAAAGAATGACAGAAATAAAATATGTTGTAGTCTTCGCATTGTTCTTCGTATTTGAGTGGCTAGAATTTAGTGGTTAGTATATAACTCCCACTTAGCACTACGCTCTAATCACTAATTACTTTACCTCCCATTCCTTCCAATCCATTTCTTCGCCGGTTAAAATACCGAGGTAACTTGTGTAGCGCTCTTCTGATATTTCTCCGCTTTCAACAGCATCTTTAATGGCGCATTTGGGCTCGTTAACGTGTAAACAATTATTAAACTTACAATCGTTCATTCGCTCTCTTATCTCCGGAAAATAATGTCCTACTTCTTCTTTTTTCATCTCAACCAAGCCTAATTCTTTTATTCCTGGTGAGTCAATTATATAACCGCCAAAACTTAATTCGTGCAACTCAGCAAATGTTGTGGTATGCGTACCTTTTGAATGCGCTGCTGAAATTTCGCCGGTTTTTAATTTTAAAGTTGGCTCAATTGCATTTATTAAAGTTGATTTTCCAACCCCTGAATGTCCGGCAACTAATGTTGTTTTATTTTTTAACAAGTCCTTTACCTTTTCAAGATTTTTTCCGTTTATGCTGCTAACGACAAGGCAATCGTAACCTACTTTGGTGTAAATATCAATTATCTCTTGTTGCATTTTTAATGATTCTTCATCTAAAATATCAGCCTTATTAAAAATTAGTTTAGCTGGAATAGAATAGGCTTCAGCAGTAATTAAAAATCTATCTATAAAACCTAAACTAGTTCGTGGCGATACTAAGGTAGCCACCAAAACAGCCTGATCAAGATTACTCGCTAAAATTTGGGCTTGTTTTGAGAGGTTAATTGAT
>JAYTSW010000331.1:0-5088 GCA_043745425.1 Sphingobacteriaceae bacterium
CTTGACCTATTTTTTGTTTACCGTGGCCCGCTTGAATATTAATATTTTTTATGGGTTGGTATGAAAAAAATCCTGACGAAAATGCATAATCGAACCCCCTTGTTTTAAATGTTTTCCATCTTCCTTGACCAGGAACAATGCCTGTGCTCCTATTATACGTTTCGATATAGTTTGGAAAAATAGCTTGATTTTCAGCTAACATAGTTTCAAAGTAAAAATCTTTTCCTATGCTACCACTTGCAATAAAACCACGGGTGTTAGTGTACAATTTTCGCTGTATTGTATCTTGTGAATCGCGACCGACTTCAAAATTTAGGAGAGGATCAACTTTTAATTCAAATTTTTTCTCTTTTGATATGACGTGAATTAAATGCTCCCGAAAAATCTTGTCTAAAATAGGATCTTCGGTAATGTATTTAAACACATGATGTGTATCGGCAACGTTTTTATATTTATCAGAATAAAAATGAATATAAGGCTTAACGGAGGAGTGGATAGAAGAATCTTTTTCGGCTAAGGTTCTTTCTGTTAACAGCCCATATGAATAATCATTAGGTAAATTGTAAAATTGCGCCCTTGAAATTAAGAATGAAAAATTAAGAATTAAGAATGATGTTTTAAATATAAACGAAGATAATTTCACTAAGCATTTTAAATTTTAAATTTAACTACCAAACCTTAACGCCTTCTTTTTTTCTGAAGTCTTCGTAAACAGCTTTAATGCCGTCCTCTAATTCTATTTTATGTTTCCAGCCAAGGCTGTGTAAAAAACTCACGTCCATTAATTTTCTTGGCGTGCCATCGGGCTTAGTTAAATCGTGTTTTATGTCGCCGCTATAACCAACAATTTTTTTAATGAGAAGTGCTAAATCTTTTATAGTTAAATCTACGCCAGTTCCAATATTTACTATTTTTTGTTCGCTGTAGTTTTTCATCAGATAAACACAAGCATCAGCCATGTCATCCGAATGTAAAAACTCGCGCATAGGAGTTCCCGTGCCCCACAGCTCAACGTTCGGCGCTTTATTTTCTTTGGCATCGTGAAACTTTCGTATTAATGCAGGCAATACATGAGAATTATTTAAATTGTAATTATCATTAGGCCCGTATAAATTAGTAGGCATTACTGAAATAAAATCACAACCATGCTGACGCTTATACGACTCACATAATTTTATACCTGCAATTTTTGCGATAGCATAAGGCTCGTTCGTATCTTCTAAAACGCCTGACAACAAATAATCTTCTTTTAATGGTTGAGGTGCGAGTTTTGGATAAATGCAAGACGAACCAAGAAACATTAATTTTTTTACTTTATTTATGAATGAAGAGTGAATGACATTATTCTGTATCATTAAATTCTCATAAATAAAATCAGCGCGATAAATATTGTTGGCCTGTATGCCACCAACTTTCGCAGCGGCTAAAAAAACATATTCAGGTTTTTCTTTAGTAAAAAAATCGGCAACAGCCTGTTGATTTCTTAAATCTAATTCAGTTGAAGTTCTTGTAATGATATTGGTAAATCCTTGCTTTTGTAGGTTACGAATAATGGCCGAACCCACCATGCCGCGATGACCAGCAATATATATTTTAGAATTAAGTTCCAATGTAAATCGAGATTACTCTTTATAGTTTAAAACTTTATGACCGCCTTCAATTAAATACTTATCGCGCTTAAATAATTCAAGATCGCTCGCCATCATCTCTTTGCAAAGTTGAGCTACGGTACGCTTTGGTTCCCAACCTAAAACTTTTTTTGCTTTGCTGGCGTCACCAACTAATAAATCTACTTCGGCAGGACGATAATATTTTTCGTCAATCTCAACAATAACCTTTCCTGTTGCTTTGTTATAACCTTTTTCGTTTACGCCTTCGCCTTTCCATTCAACTGTAATCCCCACTTCTCCAAACGACATTTCAACAAATTTGCGTACCGAAATTTTTATACCAGTTGCTAAAACAAAATCATCAGCCTCTTTTTGTTGCAACATTAACCACATGCCTTCAACGTAATCTTGTGCATGCCCCCAATCGCGTTCAGCATCGAGATTTCCTAAAAATAATTTTTCCTGCATGCCTAAACTTATTTTGGCAGCAGCTCTTGTAATTTTGCGCGTTACAAATGTTTCACCACGCACCGGACTTTCATGATTAAATAAAATACCATTAGAAGCAAACATGCCGTAGGCTTCCCGATAATTTTTTGTTATCCAATAGGCATAAACCTTTGCAACACCATATGGGCTGCGCGGATAAAATGGCGTTGTTTCTTTTTGCGGAATCTCTTGTACTAAACCAAACATTTCTGAAGTGCCGGCTTGGTAAAATTTAGATTTTTTCTCTAAACCTAAAATACGTATTGCTTCTAAAATCCGAAGTGCGCCAATAGCATCTGCATTAGCAGTATATTCTGGAGTTTCAAAACTTACTTTTACGTGTGATTGTGCGGCTAAATTATAAATTTCATCAGGTTGAACTTCCTGAATAATACGAATCAAATTAGTGCTATCAGTTAAATCACCATAATGTAATTTAAAACTAACGTTTTTCTCGTGTAGGTCCTGATACAAATGATCAATCCTATCGGTATTAAACATCGAACTGCGGCGTTTAACACCATGAACGTGGTAACCTTTATTTAGTAATAACTCGGCCAAATAGGCTCCGTCCTGTCCTGTAACTCCAGTAATTAATGCAACTTTCGACATAAGATAAATGCCCATTTTTAGGGCGAAATGTAAATAGCAATATTACGGAATTTTAACGTAAAAGCCTTGTGTTTTGAACCAATAATTTTAGTAGATTTGCGAGGTATGAAATCAACTTTTTCGAAACAAAACTACTTATTGTTTTTAGCCGGTTTAGGGCTCATAGTATTGGGTTATATTTTAATGATTGGCGGCGGCAGTCCCGATCCCAACGTATTTAACCCTGCTATTTTTGATACGCAACGTATAACTATTGCTCCAATGGTTTGTGTTTTGGGCTTTGTAACCATTATTGCCGCTATTATGTGGCGACCAAAACAAAATCAGGAATCAGCGAAATAATCCGCAAAAACCATGTCATTTCTTGAAGCTTTTTTTATTGCACTTGTTGAGGGCTTAACGGAATTTTTACCCGTTTCTTCCACAGGACACATGATGATTGCGACTGCTTTATTAGGCATAAAAGCCACACCTTTTGTAAAATTATTTACTGTTGCTATTCAAGTGGGCGCAATTTTATCAGTTGTAGTAATGTATTTCAAACGTTTTTTTAAAACCGTAAACTTTTATTTGAAATTAATTGTTGCATTTATTCCTGCCGCTATTGCCGGACTTTTATTAGGTGATTATATTGATGCCGCTTTAGAAAATGTTTTTGGTGTTGCGGTTGCTTTATTTTTAGGAGGGATTGTTTTATTATTTGTAGATAAATGGTTTTCGGGAAGCACAATGGAAAAAGAAGAAGACATCACTTTTATTAAAGCTTTTAAAATCGGCGCCTTTCAATGTTTAGCTTTATTCCCTGGTATTAGTAGAAGTGGCGCAACAATTGTTGGGGGAATGTCACAAAAATTAACGCGTAAAAACGCGGCAGAATTTTCTTTTTTCTTAGCAGTACCAACTATGTTTGCTGCGACCGCAAAAAAATTATTAGATTTTTATAAAGATGGATTAACGCTTAACAAAGATGAAATTTCATTGCTAATTTTTGGAAACGTTATTGCTTTTATTGTTGCAATTGTAGCCATTAAATTTTTTATTGGTGTTTTAAATAAACATGGATTTAAAGCATTTGGTTGGTACCGTATAATTGTTGGCGCTATTCTTATTATTTTGTGCTTGCTGAATATTGTTCCAAGTGGATTGAAATGAGTAATTTTTATACGGGAGAAATACTTTTAATTAATAAACCTTTAGGCTGGACCTCCTTTCAAGCTGTAAATAAATTAAAACACGGATTAAAAAAACACGATTCGTTATTGATTGATGGCAAACATGTGCATTTAAAAATTGGTCATGCCGGCACTTTAGATCCATTAGCGACAGGATTATTAATTGTTTGCACTGGAAAAAAAACAAAAGAAATCCAAAGCTTTCAGGATTTAAAAAAAGAATACACTGGCACGTTTTTCGTTGGCGCAACCACACCTTGTTATGATTTAGAAAAGGAAGTGGATAAAATTTTCCCTACAGAACACATTACCGAACAATTAATTTCAAGTACTGTAAAATCTTTTATTGGTAAACAAGAGCAAGTCCCTCCTTTATTCAGCGCCGTTATGGTAAATGGAAAACGTGCTTATGATATTGCGCGGGAAGGCGGCACTGCGGAATTAAAATCACGCCCAATGGAAATTTTTGAATTTGAAGTTACCCGAATTCAGTTACCTGAAATTGATTTCAGAATAGTTTGCAGTAAAGGAACTTATATTAGGAGTATTGCCCGCGACTTAGGGTTAGCATTAAATAGTGGTTCTCACCTCACAAAATTATGTCGAACAAAAATTGGCGATTTCGATATAAAAAACGCCCTGGAACCTGTGGATTTCTTACAGGAGTTTAACTAATATTAGCCTTCGTTTTCCCAATAATTCTATTAAATTTGTAATCTATTGTATTCAATAAACTATGCGTATTATTATTCCAATGGCAGGCAAGGGAAAGCGTATGCGCCCGCATACTTTAACGGTAGCTAAGCCTCTTATACCGGTAGCCGGAAAACCAATTGTACAACGACTTGTAGAAGACATCACAAAAGTGTGTGGCGAAAAAGTTGAAGAAATTGCTTACGTAATTGGCAGCGACTTTGGTAAAGAAACAGAACAAAACCTAATAAAAATAGCTGAAGGACAAGGCGCAAAAGGAAGTATTTATTATCAAGATAAAGCACTCGGAACAGCTCATGCGATTATGTGCGCCGAAAAATCAATTGCAGGAAAAACTGTCATCGCTTTTGCCGACACTTTGTTTAAAGCAGATTTTGTAATGGACACCGAAAAAGAAGGTGTTATTTGGGTTCAGAAAATTGCAGACCCTCGTCAGTTTGGCGTTGTGAAATTAGATAGCAAAGGCGTGATTACAGATTTTGTAGAAAAAC
>JAYTSW010000332.1:0-5075 GCA_043745425.1 Sphingobacteriaceae bacterium
AATGGATTTGTCAGGCATGCAACTTGCTAACGCATCGTTATTAGATGAAGCAACTGCAGCAGCTGAAGCGGTATTCATGTTTCATAACAATAGAAGCAAAACTAAACAACACGCAGAAAAGTTTTTTGTAAGCAACACTTGTTTCCCTCAAACTATTGATGTAGTGAAAACACGTTCAGCTCCAATAGGAATTGAAGTTGTAGTTGGTGATATCAATACAGTGAAATTAGATGATTCGTTCTTCGGTGCATTAATTCAGTATCCTGATATTAATGGTGAAGTAAACGACTACAAAGCATTCACTCAACATGCAAAATCAAAAGAAATTCAAGTTGTTGTTGCTTCCGATTTATTAGCATTAGCATTACTAACGCCTCCGGGTGAGTGGGGTGCTGATTGCGTAGTTGGTAATTCACAACGCTTTGGTGTGCCATTAGGTTATGGTGGGCCACACGCTGCATTTTTTACTTGCAGAGAAGAATACAAACGATTAATTCCGGGAAGAATTATTGGTGTGAGTGTTGATGCTGAAGGTCATCAGGCATTACGCATGGCTTTACAAACACGCGAGCAACATATAAAACGCGATAAAGCAACATCAAATATTTGTACTGCTCAGGCACTTCTTGCAATTATGGCAAGTATGTATGCTGTGTATCATGGTCCGGGTGGAATTAAAGCTATCGCTTCTCATGTGCATGGTTTCACAAATTATATTGCTGAAGAATTAAAAGGAATGGGTTATACCGTTACCAATAAATTATTTTTCGATACCATCACTGTTAAACTTCCTTCATCAACTAATGCAGGAAAAATTAAAGAGTTGGCAGAGAAGAATGAAATTAATTTCAGAGTAGTAAACGATTCAACTATTAGTTTATCATTAGATCAAACGGTTGGTATGGATGATGCTATGGATATCCTTACTATTTTCTCCAATGCAATTAATCACAAACGTGAAAATAAAGATGCTCCTTCTTTCAATTCTAAACTAAAGGGTACGTTTGCCGACCGTAAGTCGTCGTATTTAACGCACCCTTCGTTTAACAGCTATCACAGCGAAACAGAAATGATGCGTTACATTAAGCGTTTAGAAAATAAAGATTTGTCTTTAGTGCATAGTATGATTGCATTAGGCTCTTGTACAATGAAATTAAACGCAGCCGCAGAATTATTACCAATAACATGGCCTGAGTGGGCTAACATACATCCATTTGTTCCTGTTGAACAAGCAAAAGGTTATTTGCAAATGATTAAGGAGTTGGATAAAGACTTAAGTAACATAACGGGATTTGCAAAAATGAGTATGCAACCAAATTCAGGTGCACAAGGTGAGTACGCTGGTTTAATGGTTATTCGTGCATATCATATTGCGAATGGAAATGCGAATCGTAATGTGGCATTAATTCCTCAATCTGCACACGGTACAAATCCTGCCAGTGCTGCCATGGCGGGTATGACAATTGTAGTTACAAAATGTGACGCAAAAGGAAATATCGATTTAAAAGATTTAAAAGAAAAAGCAGAATTACATAAAGATAATTTATCATGTTTAATGGTTACTTATCCAAGTACACACGGTGTGTATGAAGAAGGGATTAAAAAAATCACAAAAGTAATTCACGAAAATGGTGGTTTAGTTTATATGGACGGCGCTAATATGAATGCGCAAGTTGGTTTAACTTCTCCAGGTAATATAGGTGCTGATGTTTGTCACTTGAACTTACATAAAACATTTGCTATTCCTCACGGTGGTGGTGGTCCTGGCATGGGTCCTATTGGTGTGGTGGAAAAATTGGTTCCGTATTTACCTTCTCATACCATAGTGAACACAAGTGGTGATAAAGGAATTTCTGCAGTGTCAGCAGCACCTTTCGGGAGCTCTTTAATTTTATTAATCTCTTATGGTTATATTAAAATGTTAGGCGGAGAAGGTGTTACTGAAGCAACTAAAACTGCGATTCTTAATGCTAATTATATGAAAGAAGTATTGAAGGATCACTACAAAATTTTATACACCGGTAAAAGCGGACGTTGCGCCCATGAAATGATTTTAGATTGCAGCGATTTTAAAATGGCAAGCGGTGTTGAAGTTGGTGATATTGCAAAACGATTAATGGATTATTGTTTTCATGCACCAACGGTTTCGTTTCCTGTGCACGATACATTAATGATTGAACCAACAGAAAGCGAAAACAAAGCGGAGTTAGATCGTTTTTGTGAAGCGATGATTTCTATCAGAAAAGAAATTCAGGAAATTATTGATGGTAAGTACAACAAAGTAGATAACGTAATTAAAAACGCGCCGCACACTTGTAAATTAGTTGTTGCAGATAATTGGACTAAACCTTATCCGCGCGAAAAAGCAGCCTTCCCGTTAAAATGGGTAAGAGGAAATAAATTCTGGCCAAGCGTTGCAAGAGTTGATAATGCTTATGGTGACAGAAATTTGGTTTGTTCATGTGCACCAATTGAAGCGTATATGGAAGAACCTGTGAATGCTTAAATAAAAAATAATTATTTTAGTTTAAAGCCCTTATGAATATAAACATAAGGGCTTTTTTATGCGAGAATTAAAAACACTTTTAACTATCTAATTATCAATAGTATAAATAGGTTTTGAAGGCTGTTATTTCTTAAAAATTAGCCGTATATTAGTTAATTGTATGCAAGTTACATTAGAACAAATTGATACTTCAGAAATAGATAAGCTTAACAAAGAAGCTTGGGGCATTAATAGAAAAGATGCTTATAAATCTATTGAGTTAAGTTCTAAAGCTCTTGAAAAATCTCAAAAAATAAATTACAAAAAGGGAATGGCCCTTGCTTATAAAACAATGGGCACGGCGAGCATATGGATTTCCAAAAATGAAGAAGCATTTAAATATTGTTTTGATGCCATTTCCATCTTCAAGGAAATTGATGATAAAATAAATGAAGCGGAAACCAATTATTATGTTGGTGCCTGTTTTAAATATTTATCGGATTATGATTCAGCAATAAAATATTACAACGAATGTTACAATGTAAATAATTCAATAGGAAATGAAATTGGAATGGCCGATGGCTTGAATGGATTAGGCACTGTTTATTATTCTATTGAGAAAAATGATAAAGCACTGGATGTATTATTGGAAAGTGAAAAGCTTTGCATTAAACATAACGACACAGATATTTACGCAAAAGTACTTGGAGGTTTAGGTGAAACATATCTCAACTTAAAAAAAGGTGATAAGGCATTGGTGTGTTTTAATAAAAGCGCAGCAATTTGCGAAGCTAACGGTGATAAACAAGGCGCAGGTTTTGTTTTAGACGGAATAGGCAGAGCTTATGCAACCACAAAAAAATTCGATGAAGCATTTTCAAAATTCACGGAAAGTTTAAATTTACGACGCGAATTAGGATTTAAAGCAGGTGAAGTCATTACCTTATTCAACATGGGTTGTTTGTTAATGGATAAGAATGATAATCAGCAAGCCATTAATTATCTTGAACAATCTTTCAAATTATCACAAAGTATAAATTCAAAAGAGGGAGTTTATAAAGCCAGTGAAAAATTAGCGGAGTTATACGAGAGATTAAATAAGCTTGAAGATTCAATACGTTACCATAAAATATTCCAATCCACCCGCGAGGAAGTACGAAACGAAAAAACAAATCAACTTGTAAAAAGTGTGGAGTTGCAGCATAAAATGTTGCAATCGCAAGCGGAGAAATTATTATTGGAAGAAAAAGCAAAGGAACTTGAAAATTATTCTGACAATTTAATTTTAATTGGTGAAATTGGACAAAAAATTATTTCTAGTCACGTTGTTGCCGAAATTGTTGAAACTGTTTACGAACATGTAAATCGTTTAATGGACGCAACGGGTTTTGGTATAGGACTTCATGATAAAAAAACCAATCATGTTGTTTTTCCATTGTACATTGAAGGAACAGATCGTTTTGAAAATATTGATTACGATCCAATGGACACCGATCGTTTAGCAAACATTTGTTTTTTCCAAAAGAAAGAAATTATTATTAATGATTATTATAAGCAGATAAAGGATTTTGGAGGGGATGATGCTGCGCCGCTACAAGGAAAAGATGTAGAATCTATTTTATATTTACCGCTTACATTACGTGACGTTGTTTTAGGTGTAATTACAGTTCAGAGTTTTAATAAGCACGCTTATTCCAATTATCAGATTAATGTTTTACGAAATCTTGCCGCATATACTGCGATTGCTCTAGATAATGCACAACTATACGAGTTTCAGGAAAAAATAATTTTTGCGCGTACCCGAGAGGTTCTTGTTCAAAAAGAAGAAATAGAGAAATCATATCAAAATAGTAAGTTGTTAAGTGAAGTAGGACAACAAATTACATCAACATTAAGTTTCGAAGAAATATTTGATAAACTTCATCATTACGTTGAGAAAATAATGGACGCGGGTTGCTTCGGAATCCGTCTGTATGATCCAGTAAATAATGTGGTAGATTATAAATACGGTATTGAACGTGGAGAAAAATATTCAAGCATCGCCAAAATTTCAATGGATGATGATGATAATTATTCGGTTTGGTGTATTAAAAATAAAAAAGAAATTTTCCTTAATGATAATCTTGTTGAATACAGTAAGTACGTTAAGCAAATTAAAGTGGTTAGTGGTGATTTGCCACACTCTTTAATTTTTTATCCTATTATGATTGGAGAACGCGTGTTAGGTGTAATAACTATTCAAAGCTTCGAGAAATTTGCGTACAAGCCACATCATCTTGATATTTTAAAATCATTAGCCTCTTATATTGCCATTGCTCTTGAAAACGCTTCTCTCTATGAAAACATGGAAGAGAAAGTGAAAGTGCGGACCTTGGAAGTGGTAAAACAAAAAGAGGAAATTGAAAAAACTTATCATAACACTAAATTATTAGGTCAGATTGGAAAAGACATTACATCAACTTTATCTGTAGATGAGGTAATTGAAAAGGTATATACGAACATTAATACATTAATGGACGCATCAGTTTTTGCAATTGGAATTCTGAAAGAAGACCAACAAAAATTACTTTTTACAGGAACCATGGAAAAA
>JAYTSW010000333.1:0-5063 GCA_043745425.1 Sphingobacteriaceae bacterium
ATTAATAAAGATTTTGTTTTGAATTAGCTCCTCTAAATCACTTATTGCATTTATCTCGCAATAATATTTCGAAAAGGCTTCAATGCCAAAGGTGTTTAAGTGCTTTAAGCTTACGTTTTCAAGAATTTTACCCATTATTCAAAAGTAAGCAAATGGTAGCTTTAATTTTTTTATCTTTAGAGCAATTTCAACAAATACCTTGTTTACAACTAAACACAAAACCATAATAGTTAGCGTTATTAACGATTTAGCCACCGACCAAAGGGTACAACGTACTTGTTCGGTGCTGAATGACCATGGTTTTGAGGTAATTTTATTTGGCAGGGAGCTTAAAAATTCGCCCTCAATATCTCATTTGCCCTATAAGACCAAAAGGGTTAAAATGATTTTTACTAAGGGGCCTCTATTTTATTTGTTTTTCAATTTACGCTCATTCTTTTTTCTCCTATTTACAAAAACAGACGCACTTTTTGCCAATGATTTAGATACACTTTGGGCAAATTATCGTATTTCGAAACTAAAAAAACTACCTCTTATTTACGATAGTCATGAAGTGTTTTGCGAAGTACCCGAATTACAAAAAACACCTCTAAAAAAGAAGATTTGGTTAAGTCTTGAAAAAAGAATTGTTCCTAAATTAAAACATTGCATCACTGTTAACCAAAGTATTGCTGATTTTTATAAAGAAAAATATAATACTCCCTTCTCCGTAGTCAGAAACATACCAGAACAAGCAAAAGAATTTAGATTAAAAACAAAGACGGAATTAGGCATTCCAGTCAATAAAAAAATACTGATTTTACAGGGAGCAGGTATAAATATCGATCGTGGTGCCGAGGAATTAGTGGAGGCTATGCAATACGTAAACGGCGCCCATTTATTTATTATTGGGAGCGGTGATGTGTTTCAAAACTTAAAAAAATTACTCACTCAATTAAACCTTACTGATAAAATTACCATCAAAGATAAAATGCTTAAAGCAGAACTATTACAGTATACTTTTAATGCTGATATCGGGGTTAGTATTGATAAGGACACAAATCTTAATTATCATTTTAGTTTGCCGAACAAGATTTTCGATTACATTCAAGCCAGTTTGCCTGTTTTAGCCAGCAATTTACCCGAAATAAAAAACATTATTACGCATTATAATTTTGGATGTATTATCGACAGTCATGAACCTAAACACATTGCCGAAAAACTGAACTTTATGTTGAATTCTGACAAATACATTAGCTGGAAAGAAAACACAAGAAAGGCAACTTCGGAAAACACCTGGGAAACTGAAAAAAAACAATTATCTGACGTTTTGGAAACACTATTTAAAGATTAAAATTTTATATTTGAACAATGGAATTTTCAGCATTACAAATAGCCGGCCTTTTAGAAGGAGAAATTGTTGGCAACGAAAATGCAATTGTAAACAATTTATCTAAAATTGAAGAAGGTCAGCCAAAAACTTTATCGTTTTTAGCGAATCCTCAATACACACCATATATTTACACTACTGATGCCACCATTGTCATCGTTAATAAATCTTTAAAATTAGAGAAGTCTGTAAAATCAACATGCACTTTAATCCGCGTTGAAAATGCTTACGAATCGTTTGCGAAAATTTTAGAAATGTATAATCAATTTACCACTAATAAAAGTGGAATTGAACAACCTTCACATATTTCAAAAAGCGCAACTATTGGTAAAGATTGTTATGTTGGCGCTTTTGCCTACATAGGAGAAAACGTAAAAATAGGCGATAACACAAAAATTTATCCTCAATGTTATATTGGTGATAACACAACGATAGGAAATAATACTACTTTATTTGCCGGCGTTAAAATTTATCATGGCTGTGTTGTAGGAAATGAGTGTACTATTCATGCCAGTTCAGTTGTTGGAAGTGATGGTTTTGGCTTCGCTCCTAACTCTGAAAACAATTATAAAAAAGTTCCTCAAATAGGTAATGTTGTTATTGAAGATCATGTGGAAATTGGTTCTAATACTTCGATCGATAGAGCAACATTGGGCTCAACCATAATCCGCAAAGGTGTAAAACTGGATAACCTTATTCAAATCGCACACAATGTTGAAATCGGTGAAAATACTGTTATGGCAGGCGGTGCGTTTATTGCAGGCTCAACCAAAATTGGCAAAAATGTAATGGTGGGTGGACAAGCAGGAGTTATTGGTCATTTAAAAGTGGCAGATGGCGTTAAAATTGCAGGTCAGTCAGGCGTTGGAAGTAACATTGACAAAGAAGGCGAAATTGTTCAGGGTTCTCCTGCTTTTTCTATTGGAGATTACAAACGTAGCTATGTTTTATTCAGAGGCTTACAAAAATTAAACGACCGCATCAGGGCTTTGGAATTAAAATTAAAGCCTTAATAAATTAGGCGTTTTCACGGATTTTATTGGCATTTTTTTCTTAATTTTAGCACTCGACAGAAGATTTTCTTGTCGCTAATTAATTTTACAATGAGCACTAAGCAACATACCATAAAACAAAAAGTATCAGTTACAGGCGTTGGCTTGCATACCGGTAAAAAAGTGACTTTAACTTTTAGTCCTGCTCCCGAGCATCACTGGTTAAAATTTCAAAGAACAGATATTGAAGGACAACCTATTATTGATGCAGATGCAGATTTAGTAGTGGATACTTCAAGAGGAACAACGCTTGAAAAAGATGGTGTAAGAGTTCACACTACCGAACATGTTTTAGCAGCTTTAGTTGGATTACAAATTGATAATTGCTTAATACAAGTTGATAGCGCAGAGATGCCTATTATGGACGGCAGCTCGTGGAAATTTATTGAAGCTTTAGAAGCCGCTGAAATTGTTGAACAAGAAGCAGAACGTGATTATTTTGAATTAACTGAAAATCTTACTTACGAAGATCCGATTAAACGCGTTGAAATGTTAGCGGTACCTCAGGATTCATTCCGTGTTACTGTAATGGTTGATTATGGAAGTGAAGTTTTAGGAACACAGCACGCAGGGATGTACGACATCACTCAATTTAAACCTGAAATTTCTAAATGCAGAACTTTCGTTTTCTTACACGAACTCGAAGCTTTATTAGCACATAATTTAATTAAAGGTGGCGATTTAGATAATGCGATTGTTTTAGTTGACAAAGAATTGCCTAAGGATAAATTAGACTACTTAAGAAAAGTTTTTAATAAAGAACACGTTGAAGTAAAAGGTAAAGGTGTTTTAAACAATACACAACTCCATTTCTACAACGAACCTGCTCGTCATAAATTATTAGATATTGTTGGCGACTTAGCTTTGGTTGGGAAACCACTGAAAATACATGTACTCGCTGCAAGACCAGGACATGCAGGAAATGTTTCGTTTGCGAAGAAGATTAAGGAGATGATGAAAAAGCAAAAGAACGAGCGAATGATTCCTAAAATCGATCTTACTGCTAAACCTGTTTATGATGTAAAAGCGATTACAGGAATTTTACCCCACCGTCCGCCTTTTTTAATGGTAGATAAAATTATGGAAGTGACACCTGAGTATGTGATAGGTGTGAAGAACGTTACCATGACAGAATTTTGGTGCGCAGGGCATTTTCCCGATGAACCAATTATGCCGGGTGTTTTAATTATTGAAGCGCTTGCTCAAACGGGTGGCGTGTTGTGTTTAACAACTGTTCCTGATCCGGAAAATTATCAAACGTATTTTGTAAAAATAGAAAGTGCTAAATTCAAACAAAAAGTTGTCCCTGGCGATACATTAGTGTTTCGAATGGATATGGTAGAGCCTATTCGCAGAGGCATGTGTCATATGAAGGGAATGGCCTTTGTAGGAAATAAATTAGTTTGTGAAGCTGATATGACTGCACAAATTGTAAAAGTTCGTAACATAGAAAAAAAAATAGCAACTGAAGTTTAGTTTATGATCTCTAATCTTGCTTACATACATCCGAAAGCAAAACTAGGAAACAACGTAACCGTTGAGCCATTTGCTGTTATTTATGGAAATGTTGAAATTGGTGACAACTCTTGGGTTGGTCCAAATGCAACTATTTATTCCGACACTTTTGTTGGTGAGAATTGTAAAATATTTAACGGCGTTTCTCTTGGTGCCATAAATCAGGATATGAAATATAAAGGTGAGCCAACCACAACTGTTATCGGTAAAAACACCACCATACGCGAATTCGCTACTATTCATAAAGGAACAACTGATCGTAATACTACAAAGGTTGGCGATAATTGTTTAATCATGGCGTATGCGCATTTAGGTCATGATTGTTTAATTGGCAACAATGTTATTTTAGCAAATTGCGTACAATTGGCAGGGCACATTACTGTTGAAGATTATGTAATTTGTGAAGGCGTAGTTTTAGCACAACAATTTATAACAATTGGAAAGCATGCCTTTGTTGCAGGCAGTAGTTTGGTAAGAAAAAATGTTCCGCCTTATATGCGTGTGGCGCGTGAACCGCTACAATATATTGGTGTGAATTCAATTGGCTTAGCGAGAAGAGGATTTAGTAAAGAAATCATTACAGAAATTGAAGATATTTATCGTATCATATTTGTAAGGGGGCATGCTATTACGAAAGCATTAGATGCTGTTGAAGCTGAAATGCCGGATACTGCAATAAGAAAAGAAATTCTAGACTTTATCAGAAACAGTAAAGATGGGATTGTTAAAGGCATTTAATGAATTCCCAAAACAATTTACATATCCAACTCGAAGGCATTGGTAAAAAATTCGGTAGCGAGTGGATTTTCAAAAATCTTAATTTAAATTTAAATCCAGGCGAAAAATTAGTTGTATTGGGCGGAAACGGTTCTGGCAAATCCACTTTACTTCAAATTATTTCAGGATATGTTTTGCCAAATGCCGGAAAAGTGATTTTTAAAAACGGAGAAAAAACAGAAGAGCCTGAGGATTACAAAAATCATTTAAGTATTGCAACGCCGTATTTAGAAGTAATTGAAGATTATACCCTATCTGAATTAATAGAACATTGCGCCGTTTACAAACCTTTCATTAATAAACTAAGTGCTAAAGAAATTATTGACATCGCGGATTTAAAACACGCGGAA
>JAYTSW010000334.1:0-19215 GCA_043745425.1 Sphingobacteriaceae bacterium
TACCTGCCCTGAGTGCATCTTCTTTGGAAGATGTAACCGAAGGGTCGCCGTGGTTACGGTAAATACCCCCAATGTTGGTTAGGGAATAAGCGATTCCTATTTTATCACCAATCTCTTCACGTATTTTGAGGCTTTTATTATGGTATTCTAAAGCTTTAGTGATGCCCGCGCTGAGTGCATCTTCCGTAGAAGATGTTATCGAAGGATCGCCATGAGAATTGTAAATAACCCCAATGTTGTTCAGGGACGTAGCGATTCCTCTTTTATCACCAATTTCTTCACGTATTTTGAGACTTTTACTATGGTATTCCAAAGCTTTAGGAATGTCGCCTTGAGACTGGTAAATATACCCAATGTTGTTTAGGGAATAAGCGATTCCTATTTTATCCCCAATCTCTTCTTGTATTTTTAGGCTTTTAGTATAGTATTCCAAAGCTTTAGGAATGTCGCCTTGAGAATTGTAAATAACCCCAATGTTGTTTAGGGAATAAGCGATTCCTTTTTTATCCTCAATCTCTTCTTGTAGTTTCAGACTTTTACTAAATTGTTCTAACGCTTTGGGGACATTGCCTTGAGACTGGTATATAAACCCGATGTTGTTTAGGGCAGAAGCTAGATGTTTTTTAAATACAGAATATAGTGGGTTGTTACGATAGCTATCGGGAGGTAGAGATTGCAATTGTTTTTCTGCAATGCTTTTCATTTGATCATTATACTTCGACCAAACCGCGTCATCATTTTCTGCCTCAATCATTGCGTTTAAAATGTTGCAACGCGTTGTATCGTGCTTTGCGTTTTTAAGAGCGAGTTTTAATGAGTCTATGGTTTTATCCTGGGCATTAATGCTAAGATGCTGAAACAAGTTCAGCATGACTATAAATATGATGGAGCGTAATTTCAAACTGTTTTAAAGAAAGCGATTTATACTCACATAAGCAAAAATCATTACAGAATATCGCCTTCTTTTCCATATTTTTAATATTTCGTATATTTATTAAAATTAAAATCATGAAATATTTATTTGTAACACTTAGTCTCGTTCTCACTTTTTCTATTTTCGCCCAAAACCGACAAATTATTTTTGAAACGGGTAATGTAGCTTCCGTATTTGAAAAAGCAAAAAAAGAAAATAAATTAATTTTTGTTGATGCTATGACAAGCTGGTGCGGTCCGTGCAAACAAATGGCGAAACATGTTTTTACCAATGATACAGTTGCAGATTATTACAATTTACATTTTGTAAATCTTAAATTAGATATGGAAAAAGGGGAAGGCTTAGCTTACGCTGAAAAATATCAAGTACGTTGTTATCCTAATATGATGTTTTTAGATGCGAATGGAAATGTAGTGCATCGCGTTGCCGGCTCAATGCCAGTTACAGAATTTATTGCCTTTGCCAAAAAAACAAAAACTCCAGAAAAAGCATTCGGTGCTTTAAAAACAAAATATGAGAGTGCGGATTTAAACGAATCAAATGTGGTGAGTTATATTAATTTATTAATGGGCTCTTGCATGGACCCCTCAGAAAAAGCATTAAGTTATATTGCTAAGGTAAAAGAGGAAGATTTATTAAAACGCAATAACTGGATAGTGATGCGAGATTTTGTTTACAATTACGAATCCCGAGAAGTAAAATATTTTTTAAAAAATCAATCGGCATTCGAAAAACAATACGGAAAAGATACAGTTGAGCAAAAATTACAACAATTAGGAAAAAGTTATTTTTCTAAATATACAAGAGCAAAAGAATTTGATCAACCCGGTTATGACAAAGCAAAAAAAGAATTTGCATCTCTTAAGTGGCCACACACCGATGATATTCTTTTTGAATCAGATTTAGAAGCTTATGGTCGCTTTAATAAAGCAAAGTATTATGAATTGGCTGCTTCGGATTTTCAGAAACACTATAATGATAATGCCAATGCATTAAACAGTATGGCTTGGGATTTTTATGAGAATGTTTCCGATAAAACACTTTTGAAATCAGCAATTAACATGGCTAAACGCGCCTGTGAGTTAAACAAAAACAGGGATTACGCGTATCTTGATACTTATGCTGCGGTTCTATATAGAGCAGGTGAGTATAAAGAAGCGGAAATCATGGCCAATAAAGCTATTGAACAAGCTAAGGGAGATAAAATGACTGCTGAGGAGTATAAAGCAACTTCTGAGATACTGGAAAAAATAAAAGCGAAAAAATAAATTGCTTTCACTCACGAAACAAAAAATTTATAATCATTGTCTGCAAATTCTCAATACAAAAATTGAAGCATTAAATTCTGCTTTAGCATCAGCAACCGAATCGGGAAACAACGAGACCAAAAGCAGCGCTGGCGACAAACACGAAACTGCTCGCGCTATGATGCAATTGGAGCAGGAAAAACTCACTAAACAATTGAACGAATTACTCGAACAAAAATCAGAACTCGAGAAAATTAATATTACAAAATCCTCTCATCAAATTTCAAAAGGAACACTAATACAAAGCGATAAAGGTTATTTGTTTTTAAGTATTGGATTGGGGAAAGTTATAGTTGACAACGAAACTGTTTTTATTATTTCGCCTCAATCTCCTCTAGGGTTAAAATTAATTGGTAAAAAAGAAAATGATGCGGTGGAGATGAATGATGTGAATTACTTTATTCAGAAATTATTCTGATTTTTTTTAACTACTCGCCTTATCCAATAAAGCAATTTCGTCCTGAGTTAATTTTATATCAACAGATTTTATTATCGATTCTAGCTGTTGTAAATTAGTTGCGCTAGCTATTGGTGCTGATACCGAAGGACGATGCAATAACCAAGCCAGAGCAATACTAGCACAAGTAGAAGAATGACGTTCTGCAACTTTATCTAATGCACCTAAAACCCCAAAACCTTTTTCGTTTATAAATTGTTCTATTCGGCCCCCTCTTACACTTTGTGATAAATCTTCTTTACTTCTATATTTTCCGGATAAAAACCCTGAGGCCAAAGCAAAATAATTTATTACCGCAATATTATTCTTGACACACAAGGGCTCCAATTCCTTTTCAAAGACTTCGCGCTCAATTAAATTATATAATGGTTGCAAAGTCACATAGCGCGGTAAACTGTTTTTTTCACTGGCGTTTAATGCTTCAGTTAATCGTGCTGGCGTGAAATTAGAAGCACCAACACATCTTACCTTTCCTTCTTTAATTAATTGCGCGTAGGCCTCTAAAGCTTCCTCTACAGGAACACGTTCATCATCCTTATGCGTTTGATACAAATCAATATAATCTGTTTGTAATCGTTTTAAAGAATCTTCGGCTGCTTTAATTAAATATTTTTTGGTAACATCAACTTTTCCCTGACCCATATCCATCCCGCCTTTTGAAGCAATTATCACATTTTTGCGATTTCCTTTTTGCTTCATCCATTTACCAATAATGGTTTCCGATTCCCCTCCTACTCCACTCGCCCATCTACTATAAACATCAGCAGTATCAATAAAATTAAAACTTGCATCTGTAAAAGCGTTTAAAATTTCGAAGGATGTTTTTTCATTAGCCGTCCAACCAAATACATTTCCACCAAACGCTATAGGCGCCACCAATAAATCTGAGTTACCAAGTTTTCGCTTTTGCATATTTAAATTTATCTATGAATACCAATCTTTACGAATGTATGAATCGAACTGCCTAAAAACACAGATTCGTATATTCGTAAAGATTAGTATTCGTAGATTTATCATTCCTTAGAAAAATTAAATTCCGTTCTACGATTATATTCATGTTCTTTATCCAAACACTCTACATTATTATGACAACGGTTACGAATCATAGTTTCGCCTTTACCAACCCCCGTAATTCTGTTTTTCTTAATTCCCTTAGCAACTATATAAGAAATTACTGCCTGATTACGTTTTTCAGATAAGGCCAAATTTGTAGCATCATCTCCCTGCGAATCGGTGTGCGATGTAATTTCCAATATCACCTTCGGGTTTTCTTTCATAATAGCTACAACTTTATTTAACACCACTTGTGCTGCTGGCTCAATAGAAGCTTTTCCCAAACTATAAACAATGTATTCAATAACTTTCAATTCGTTTACAGTGCTCTTTTTAAAATTATTAAAAGCAAGTGTGATGTCTTTTGTTTCAATTTGATTTAACCTATTAACATCTGCTTTCAATAATTTATATTTAAAACTGCCGACTCCTTTCGCAAAGGTGGCTATTTCCATTCCGTTTTGTGCGGCTAAAATTACACTTATAGGACGGTCGGCATTTTGTTTAACCGTTAATTCGTAATTCGAATTTTCATTCTCAGGCATCGTTAATTCAAAATCTCCAAACTCATCTGTTCTTGCAGTGGCAAACGTGTCCGTTTTTGATTCATTAATAAAGGAAACCGTTGTTTTCATTAAAGGAATTCGTCGGCCTGAACTATCTGTTAATAATTTGGCTTTTAATTTAGTTCCGCTTATACCAGGCACAACTTTCATTTCATTCTCAAAACCCAATACAGTATTTGATTCGCTAATTACTTTTCCATCCGGACCAATCAACGTTAATCGACTGAATATTTTTTTTAACTTTTTTGTTACCTCAACATAGTCGTTAGTATTATATAATTCCAATTTAACTTCAGGTCGTGGTTTAAAAGGCTTAGCGGTTTTAAAAAATTGTAACCAGTTTTTGTAAGCATCTCCTTTATCGAACGAATAACATACTAAACGGAGGCTGCTTATTTTATATAATTTTAAAATGGTGTTAATAGCTGCTTCCACTTTTGCAACGCTATCTTTTCCGTCTCTATCCTTATCATTCCATTTATAATTATACATTAAGGTGTATTTCTTTTCAGGAATAAGAATGGTTGTTTTTGAGTCCATATCATTATACAAATCAACAGATATGTTCACGCGGTCGCCGATTTTAAAAGGTTTTTCCTGTGCGAAAAAAAATGATGTAGTTATGATTAAGAAAACTGTAAAAAGAAAATGGCGCATAAAAAGACGGCTACTAAAAGTTTAACCCAAATATAATTTTATTTTCGAGAAGTATGAATGAAAAGATAGGTTTTTTATATAAAACTTTTCCTACTTTACATTGTCAATATTCAAATCTAAAATAACACCGCCTTCGTTGGTGCTCGACTGAACAAAATTAGCATTAAAGGTTTCGTAAAACCCAAGAGCCATCCGATTTGATTTGAGAATTTGTCCGGTTATTTTTTTGTAACCGTTATTTTTATATTCGTTAACAGCGTGTTTTAAAATTTTGTGGGATATTTTTTCTTTTTCAGAAATATAAACTTTGCGATAATCATTCAATACGCCAATTGTCAAAATTTCAAAGGCCGTTTTCGAATCCTCCATTTGTTTTAAAAGTGGATCAGGTTTATATTTTAGTAAATTCAATATGGTTTTAATTCGCTTTGGTCCCGTTAACATTGCAGCACTCATCACAAGGCTAATACGCCAAAAATAAATGGGAATAGCCGAACGGATTAGTGAAAACGGTTTTTTATTGGTCACAATCATAGCAACATATTTACCATTGTATTGCGCCAGAAAACACTTTAAAGAACCTATTTTAGGAAGACATTTGTAGTAAAATTGCTTCATAAAAACATTACCCATTTCCACCACAAAACTATCCGGTAAAACATCAGAGTGAATGGCGCAAATTAAATCCATTTGTTCTTTATCATCAGGATTAAAATCAACTACGGCAAAGGTATTGGGCATATATTGTGAATTTGTTACACAAAAATAGGTTTTTTATTCTATCTTTTAATCGTAATTTTACATCCATGAAAAAGATAGTTAAAGTAGGAAATATTGAGTGTGGCGCTAAGGATTTATTCCTTATTTCAGGACCATGCGTTATTGAAGAAGAAAGTATTATGATGAAAACTGCCGAGAAACTGAAAGAAGTTTCGGAGCGATTAAAAATAAAAATTATTTATAAATCCTCATTCCAAAAAGATAATCGTAGTAGCTTAAAATATTACGATGGTCCGGGATTAGCTAAAGGTGTGGCTTTGTTAGCAAAAGTAAAAGAGCAATTTGGTTTTCCGGTTTTAACCGACATTCATTACCCCGACCAAGCGGCGGCGGCAGGTGAAGTTTGTGATGTATTACAAATACCCGCTTACTTGTGTATGCAATCAACTTTATTAGTTGCTGCTGCAAAAACAGGAAAGGTTGTAAATATTAAACACGGTCAGTTTTTAGCACCTGATAACATGAAGCACCCAGTGCAAAAAGTTATAGAAAGCGGAAATGATAATATTATTTTAACGGAACGCGGTTACACTTTTGGGTACAACGATTTAATTGTTGATCCACGTAGTTTTTATCATTTAAATAATATTGGCTACCCTGTGGTGTTTGATGTAACGCATTGCGTTCGTAAATATGGAATTCCGAGTTCTGACGCAAAAGGTGGTGCGCGTGAATTTTTACCAGTATTATCAAGAGCTGGTGTGGCAAGTGGCGTTGATGGTGTATTTATTGAAACACATCCTGATCCCGCAAAAGCATTATGTGATGCAGCTTCACAATTATGTGTTTACGATTTGGAAGAATTTTTAAAACCTCTTATTGAATTACATAACGTTGTGAGGAAATACTAGTTCATTTTCAGAAAGCGCAAGATGAATAACTCAAAATTATCTGTTCGCGAATTACAGGAAAAAGATATTGAACTATTAACCAACTATTGGATAACGGCAGAAGATTCTTTTCTAACAGGAATGGGCTGTGATGTAAAAAAAATGCTAAGCAAAGAAGCATTTACTCAAATGCTGCAAATTCAATTACAAACGCCCATCGAACAAAAAAAAGCATATTGTATTATTTGGGAAGATAATGGTGTTGCAATCGGACACTCCAATACTAATCCAACAATTTATGGCGAAGAAGCTACCATGCACTTGCATTTATGGAATGAAGGCGCCAGAAAAAAAGGAATGGGAAGCGAATTAGTAAAATTAACTTTGCCTTTATTTTTCGAAAACCTGAACCTAAAAAAATTGATTTGTGAACCCTACGCCTTAAATCCTGCACCAAACAAAACATTGGAAAAAGTGGGATTCGATTTTGTGAAAGAGTACGTAACAACTCCAGGCATGCTCAATTTTGAACAAGCCGTTAAACGTTGGGAAATGACATTTGAAAAGTTTCTGACAATAAAAAACATAACTGTATAAGTCTTATTAACAGGCCGTAAGCAGAATCTCTAAATGATACCCTTAACTGTTGTTGCTTCAGAGCTATAATTTACTATCTTAGATGAAGTGGTGAATTGAAATGGCAATATACCTGCCTTTCCTCTCACTTTGATAAATTGTTAAACGCAAGGGATAACTCGAAAATGTGTGATTTATGTAAGTTTTGGCAACAATTGCATAACAATTAAAGATGGCTTTATTGGACCTTTAATCTTTTAATTTATCAATAATCACATTTAACAATATCATCACAATACATGTTGTCGTTTAATCCTTTAAAATACACAAAACCATTACTTATGGAAAACAAACACCAAGAAGGTGATACCGTTTTTGCTTACGAGAACCCGACTTTAAAATTAATAGTAAGACGATACGTGGATAGAATTTATTATTGCAAAATACAAGAAGATCCTACACGTAAAGAATTAGTTTATTTTGATAGAGAATTAATGGATAAAAAATCTTAAAAAAAAATACATCCTTTGAAATTATTTATTAAATACATGGTTAGTAACCGCTGCAAAATGGCGGTAAAGGAAGAGTTGAAAAAACTCGGACTTCACTTTATTGTTGTGGATTTAGGCGAGGTGGATATAATGGAAACCATTACCAGCGAACAACGCGAGCTGTTAAAAACTGCTCTATTAAGTTCAGGGTTGGAATTAATGGATGATAAAAAGGCCATACTAATTGAAAAAATTAAAAATGTAATTGTTCAAATGGTGCATCATAGTGAAGAAATGATTAAAATAAATTTTTCGGATTATTTAAGTGAGAAGCTAAATCACGATTACACTTACATGGCCAATTTGTTTTCGGAAGTACAAGGCACAACTATTGAACAATATATTATTTCTAATAAAATTGAACGCATAAAAGAATTAATCATTTACGGCGAATTAAATATTACAGAAATTGCCTGGAAGATGAACTACAGCAGTGTAGCACATTTATCCAATCAATTCAAAAAAGTTACTGGCTTATCTCCTTCACACTTTAAACAATTAAAAGACAAGCGAAGAAGTCCGATTGAAGAAGTTGGAAATATATTACCCGAAAAATCTAACCCCACCGAAAAAAATTAGATGGCGAAAAAGGATGAAATAAAACAAAAGACCGATTTCGACACGCTTGTTGATTTTGAAAAGAGAGGCACTCTTTCTTCTCAAATTCTTGAGTCATCTGACCTTGCCATAAAAGTAAAAACACTCGACGGCATCATTACTTTCTGGAACCAGGGCGCCGAAAAAATTTACGGCTACAAAGCAGAAGAGATAATTGGATTACATGTTGATATTTTAATTCCTGAACATTATCATGCTAAACGTCATGAGCTAACTAAAAAAATTAGGGAGGGACAAAACGTCTCTCGTCACGTAACAAAAGGAAAAAGAAAAGATGGCATGATTATTGATGTTTCTATCTTTCTTTCACCAGTTAAAGATGAAAATGGAAAAATAATCGGGATTGCAACTCTTGATAGAGACATAACCGAATTAGTAATTGCAAGTAGCGAGCTTGTCTTTCAAAATGATGAAAAAGAAAAGCGCGCTAATGAGTTGGTCATCGCAAACAAAGAACTTGACTTTCAAAACAAAGAAAAAGAAAAGCGAGCCGATGAATTGCTTATAGCAAATAAAGAATTAGTTTTTCAAAACACCGAAAAAGAAAAACGAGCTAATGAGTTAACTATTGCCAATACAGAACTTGTCTTTCAGGATAAAGAGAAGGGAAAAAGAGCTGATGAGTTATTTATTGCAAACAAAGAACTTGATTTTCAAAACAAAGAAAAAGAAAAACGAGCCGATGAATTGTTTATAGCAAATAAAGAATTAGTTTTTCAAAACACCGAAAAAGAAAAACGTGCTGATGAATTAGTAATTGCGAATGAAGAGCTCGCCTTTCAAAATGAAGAAAAAGAAAAACGAGCGGATGAATTAATTATTGCTAATAAAGAACTTGCGTTTCAAAATGAAGAAAAAGAAAAACGAGCCAACGAATTAGCTATTGCTGACAAAGAGCTTGATTTTCAAAATAAAGAAAAAGAGAAACGAGCGGCAGAGTTAGTGATTGCTGATATAGAACTTGCGTTTCAGAACCAAGAAAAAGAAAAACGCGAAATTGCTAATAAAGAACTTGAAGCATTTAGTTATGCAGCTAAACTTGCTTCTCAATATTCACTTAGTTTAATTGAAGCAAGTCGCGATCCTTTAGTAACAATTAGCATTGAAGGAAAAATCACAGACATGAATGAGGCTACCGCTAACATTACTGGTATGTCACGTGAAGAATTAACCGGTTCCGACTTCTTTGATTATTTTACAGATCCACAACAAGCACGGGAAGTTTATCAGGAAGTTTTTGCAAGAGGTTCTGTAGCAGATTCCCCGCTTACACTTCGACACCGTGAAGGTAAGTTGACTGACGTATTATTTAACGGATCGGTTTACAAAGATGACAAAGGAAATGTATTAGGAGTTGTTATTGTTGCTCGTGATGTAACTGAACAAAAAAGAATTGCAAATGAATTAACAGAGGCAAAAATATTTGCTGAATTTACAACTGGCATTGCAGAAGAAGCAAAAAGCAAAGCCGAATCTGCAACCAAAATTGCCGAAGACGCTGTAAAAGCAAAGCAACAATTTTTATCAAACATGAGTCACGAAATTCGCACGCCAATGAATGCGATTATCGGATTTACAAAAGTGGTTTTAAAAACAGAATTAACTGCCAAACAAAAAGAATACTTAACCGCCATTAAAATGAGCGGTGATGCTTTAATCGTTTTGATTAATGATATTTTAGATTTAGCGAAAGTAGATGCGGGAAAAATGACCTTTACGCACACCCCTTTTAAAATGGCATTATCCTTATCGGCCATGCTACATTTATTTGAAACCAAAATACAAGAGAAAAATTTACAGCTCATTAAAGAATACGACGACAAAATTCCTGAAGTATTGGTTGGTGACCCCGTTCGCCTTCATCAAATAATATTAAATTTAGTAAGTAACGCTGTGAAATTTACCATGAAAGGTAAAATAACAGTAAGCGTTCGTTTGATAAATGAAGATGAAGATACCGCTACACTCGAATTTGCTGTTACAGATACTGGAATTGGTATACCAAAAAGTAAGATAGATACAATTTTTGAAAACTTTCAACAAGCAACGAGCGATACTTCTAGATTGTACGGCGGCACAGGATTAGGCCTTGCTATTGTTAAACAATTAGTAGAACCTCAAGGTGGAACCATACAGGTTAAAAGTGAAATTAATGAAGGTTCAACTTTTAGTTTTATTTTAGCTTTTAAGAAAGCTAAAGCCGTTGCTGAATTAGAACCTGAATTAATGCAATTAGACACAGAAATTAAAAATATAAAAATATTAGTAGTTGAAGACATTGCTCTTAATCAATTATTGATGAAAACGTTATTGGATGATTTTGGTTTTGAACGCGACATTGCCGGTAATGGTAAAATAGCAATAGAAAAACTTGAAGTTAACCAATACGACCTCATCTTAATGGATTTACAAATGCCTGAGATGAATGGATTTGAAGCTACGGAATACATACGTAACATAATGAAATCTAATATACCAATTATTGCTTTAACTGCTGATGTTACAACTGTAGATTTGGCCAAATGCAAAGCGGTTGGCATGAACGATTATATTGCGAAGCCGGTTGACGAAAGAATTTTGTATAGCAAAATAATGGGCTTAATTAAAAAACCAGCGCCTGTAAAATTACCCTTAAACATAGAATTGAAAGAAGAAATTAAAATATTAAAATGCATTGACTTAAATTATTTAACTCATCGCACAAAATCAGATCCAAAATTGATGATGGAAATGATTTCACTTTATTTAGAACAAATACCGCCGCTTATTAGTGCAATGAAAAAAAACTTAGAGGAGAAAGATTGGAACGCATTGCACTCAGCAGTTCACAAAATGATACCCTCATTTTCAATAATGGGGATTAGTGTGGATTTTGAAAATATGGCCAAAAAAATCCAAGAATATGCCGGCACACAACAGCAAACTGATGCGATACCGGATTTAGTTTTACAACTTGAAAAAGTTTGTACGCAGGCTTGCAAAGAATTAACTGAAGAATTTAATACCATTAAAACACGAACCAATGAATAACTCAAAAATTAAACTTTTCCTAGTAGATGATGATGCTCTTTTTTTAAAATCATTAGAAATTGAATTCCTTGAACATGCCGATTTTAATATTGAAACATTTGCAACAGGCGAATTATGTCTTGCTAAATTATCAACAGCTCCGGATATAATTGTATTGGATTATCACCTGAACAGCATTGATACCAAAGCGATGGAAGGCGTTGATGTGCTAGATAAAATTAAAGCTTTTAATAAGGATATACCCGTAATCATGCTGTCCTCTCAGGATAAAATTGATGTTGCTATTAATTGTATGCACCACCAAGCCTTCGATTACGTTGTAAAAAGCGAAACGGCTTTTATGCGCTTGCAAAAAATAATTACCTCCATTTTCCAATACAAAAAAATGGAAAAAGAGTTGAATTGGTATATGAATAAAATGTAATTTTTAGTTCCCTCTCCCCTACTTTTAATAGGAATTATGTAACTTATCTCTAAAGTTGTGTAACATACCTTCGGATTAATACCTCATTTTTGTCTCACACTTTATTAACATAAACGTTATGAGAGAAATTGCTTTAAATCACGTATTCGCTGTATTAATAATTATTGGAATGGTTTTTATTCTAGCCTATTCAGATTAATTCTTTATGGAAGACCTAAATCAATACCATCAAATTGTAGTCGCAACAATAGCGCGCGTTTTCCTTGGAATTCTTTTTTTCTTTCAGGGTTATGATTCCGTTTTTAAAGTTAAAATTAAAAATGTAATAGAAACGTATCAAAACTCATTCACGCAAAATGGTATACCAAAATATTTTACTAGCATCGCCGTTTGGTTTACATCCTGTACAGCTCTTATTGGTGGTATATTGCTTATTCTTGGCTTCTATCAATATACAGCGCTCTATTTATTAGGACTCAATCTTCTAATTACAGCTATTGGATTTGGCATAAACACAGCCATGTGGGATACAAAGTTTGTTTTTCCCAGACTGATTCTAATTATTTTTCTCCTTACCATTCCAACAACATGGAATTGCTGGTCGGTAGATACTCTATTTTTTTCTCCTGATATTAACCTAAACACAATACCAAAACCTTAATTATGAAAACAATTTTTTTAACAGCCTCTTTAATTTTAATAAGCCTAACACAACTAATCGGGCAAAATACTACTACTAATTTTGAAGCTGAATTTAATAAAGCCGAAAAAATATTTTCTAAGGTTTATTTAGATACCAAGGATGAATCCGGTTCAAACTCAAAAAGAGGATATGCAGAAGCCCAAACTATATTTCTTGAACTTTACAAACAAGAACCAAACAATTCCAACTTAGCTTTTAAAATCGGGGTATGTTACCAAGCTAACAGAAAGTATAGATCACAAGCTTTACAATATTTCGTAAAGGCTACTGCTTCTGTTTCTAAAGATTATCAAGAAGATTCTTATAAAGAAAAAAATGCGCCTTTCGTTGCATATAAATTTCTAGCAGATGCTTACCATTTAGATTACCAGTTTGATAAAGCTATACAAACGTATGAGAAATACATTTCAACAATGTCTGAGAATAATAGTACCGATGCAAAGTTGCTTGCTGTTGCCAAACACAAAATTGAAATGTGTAAAATCGGAAAAGGTTTAGTGGCTAATCCTATAAATATTAAAATACAAAATCTAGGCAGTAATGTAAATTCAAATTCCAGTGATTATTCTCCTGTCTTATCTGCCGATCAGAATACACTTTTATTTACATCACGCCGACCACAATCAACCGGAAATCAAAGAGACAATGATGGAAATTACATGGAAGATATTTATATGTCAACCAAAACAAAAACAGGTTGGTCGCCTGCTAAAAACATTGGCGCGCCAATTAATACGGAGTGGCATGAAGCTACTGTTGGCTTATCACCTGATGGACAAACTATTTTAATTTATAAAGATGATAATGGTGACGGTAATATTTACAGTACCACCTTAAATGGAGATGTTTGGAGTTCGCCTGTTAAATTAAATGAAAATATAAATTCTAAATATTGGGAACCAAGCGCTTTTATTTCTGCTGATGGAAATACAATTTATTTTGCAAGTAACAGGCCCGGTGGATTTGGCGGAAGAGATTTATATGTAAGTAAACGTAAATATGATGGAGATTGGGAACAAGCTACAAATATGGGACCATCCATAAACACAGTGTATGATGAAGACGCACCGTTTATTCATCCCGATGGCGTTACTTTATCGTTTAGCTCTAGCGGCCATAACTCGATGGGCGGCTTTGATGTTTTCAGCAGCATCCTATCAACTGATGGAGTTTGGTCGCAACCCATAAATGTTGGCTTTCCTATTAATACAACCGATGATGATATTTTTTATGTGATTAGTCCGGATAGTAAAACTGCATACTTGTCTTCGTTCAGAGAAGGTGGACTTGGTGAAAAAGATAATTACATGGCAACTTTCCTTGATAGAAAAGAAACTCCATTAACATTAATGAAAGGAATTGTATTAAATAAAGATGGAAATCCTGCTAAAAATGCTAGAATAACTATAACAGATAATGAAACAGAACAAGTTGTTGGTATATATACGGCAAATAGCAAAACAGGCGCTTTTCTTTTTATTTTAACGCCAGGGAAAAATTACAACATCACATATCAAGCCGACGGACATTTATTCTATTCTGAAAATATGGAGATACCAAAGGCATCCAATTACTATGAAATAAACAGAGCAGTTACACTTGATCCTATTATTGTAGGTTCGAAAATTGTGTTGAATAATATTTTCTTTGATTTCGATAAGTCGACTTTGCGCCCACTCTCAAATGTTGAATTAAAAAATCTTGTTCAATTAATGAAAAGCAACCCCAATTTAAAAGTAGAGATTTCGGGGCACACAGATAGCAAAGGAAATGACGACTACAATTTAAAACTTTCGCAGGAACGCGCTGAAGCTGTAGTAAATCGTTTAATTGAAAAGGGAATTAGCACCACTCGTATGAAGGCTAAAGGATATGGTGAAACAAAACCATCTGTTCCAAATAAAAAACCAAACGGAGATGATGATCCTGAAGGAAGACAGTTGAACAGAAGAGTAGAATTAACTATTACAGAAATTAACTAATACAATATAAAAAACAAATATAAGCCGTTGATGATTTTCATTAACGGCTTTTTTTATTTAGAAATTTATGAAAAGTGTGAATTATTAAACTCTTGTAAAAAATAATGTAACAAAACATTTTTTAAAGATAACCAGATTTGTAAAGAAATTAATGATAATAAACTTTAAATAAAATAACATGAAACCTTTAAAACGAAAATTATTTTACTTGACTACAACTGCGGCAATTATAGCTGCAGTAATTGGCGGTTGTAAAAAAGATAATTACAAAGCAATTGATTCTGTTTGTCCGACTGTAGTATCAACTAATCCTTCAAATCTTTCAACTGCAATTCCTCTTGGGCAGGTTATCACAGTAACCTTTAATGAAAAGATGAATCCTTCAACTATAACCCAAGAATCTTTTATACTTCAAGGGTCAACAGTTGTAGCAGGCACATTAACTTATGATGGCTCTGGAACAACAATGAGTTTCACTCCATCGTCAAGTCTTACGCCAAACACTACCTACACAGGTAGAGTTACTACAAAAGCGAAAGATATGTTAGGCAATGCATTACAAACTGATTATGTGTGGACGTTTAGTACAGGCGCAAGTTTGGTTCCTTCCGTAATTGCAACTGATCCTACAAACAATGAAACTGGTGTGTTTCTTAATAAAACAGTAACTGCCACATTTAATATGCCGATGAATCCTTCTTCAATTAATGCTACAACTTTTATAATGAAGCAAGGTCTTACATCAATAGCTGGTACAGTTTCTTACTCAGGAATGATGGCTTACTTCGTGCCGTCTTCTCCTTTTTCACCAAACACAGCATATAGCTGCACAATTACTACAGGAGCCATGAGTGTTGGAAGTGTTCCTATGGCAAATGATTTTGCATGGACATTTACTACAGGAGTAATTACCGCACCCAAAGTTATTTCAACTGATCCTACAAACAATGCAACCAATGTTGTATTAACTAAAATAATTACAGCAACGTTTGATGTACCTATGGATCCTTTAACCATCAACGGAACATCTTTCCTTGTTAAGGAAGGAACAAATGTTGTTGCGGGAACCGTAACATACGCAGGTAGCACAGCATCGTTTACACCTTCAAGCAATCTTTTATCTGGAACTGTTTATACAGCTACAATTACAACAGCAGCTAAAACCCCCGGCGGGATACCTTTAGCAAATAATTACATCTGGACTTTTAGTACGACTGCTCCTTCAGGTGGACCGAGTGTAGATCTTCAATCCGTTGCTCGCTTTGGAATTATTGCAGGAGTTGGAGTAAGTAATAACGCAGGCTTTAGTGTAATTAATAATATGGATGTCGGAATTAGTCCCGGTGTTCGTTCATCAATTACAGGTTTTCCACCGGCAATTGTTGTTGGTGGAGCTATTTATGCTTCGGATGATATTTCTCCTCCAGGTGTAGCGGCTATGTTATCGCAAGCTAAACTTGATTTAACTGCAGCCTATCTTTTTGCTGAAGGAGCAACTGCTCCTGCACCGGTAACAGTTGCAGGTGATATTGGCGGCACAACGCTTGCACCAGGAATTTATAAATCAACATCTACATTATTAATTCAATCGGGTGATTTAACACTTGATGGTATGGGCGACGCAAATGCTGTTTGGATATTTCAAGTTGCAGCAGCATTTACTACAGTTGGCGGAGCGGGTGGAAATATTATTCTGACCGGTGGAGCACAAGCTAAAAATGTTTTTTGGCAAACCGGTAGTTCAGCTACAATAGGAAATTTTACTTCATTCAATGGAACTATTTTAGCTTTAACTTCCATAACTATGGGTTCTAATTCAACAGCTGTTGGTCGTATGCTTGCCAGAAACGGTTCAGTAGTATTAACAAGCACAAATATTTTAAATAAGCCATAAATAAATATGAAGTTCTTCCATTAAAACGGAAGAACTTCATTAATACATTTAAAAAATAACTTATATGAAAACAGAAAATAATTTACACAAGAAAACATTAGAGGTCTCTTCGTTTTACAAGACTTCCGTTAAATGTTTTATTTTTATAGGAATAATTTTTATTGCCGTTCCACAATCGGTTCGCGCGCAAACTTCTGAATTCAGTAAACCATCTTGGTGGTTTGGTGCGGCAGCTGGCGCGAATTTTAATTTTTACCGTGGTTCAACGCAAAAATTAAACTCAGATTTAACTGCACCGGTTCCATTTCATAATGGATTCGGAATGGGGCTTTATGCAGCACCGCTTGTTGAATTTCATCGCCCGGATACAAGATGGGGCGTTATGCTTCAGGCTGGTTACGATAGCAAAAAAGGTACTTTTAAAGAAGTAGTTTCGCCTTGTAACTGTCCGAGAGATTTATCTACTAAACTAAGTTATATAACCATTGAACCTAGTTTACGTTTTGCGCCTTTCAAATCTAATTTATATTTGTTTGCAGGACCACGCGTGGCATTCAATATAGAAAAATCTTTTATTTATAAACAAAAAACAAATCCTGATTACGCTGATCAAATTCCAGAACAGGATACTAAAGGAAATTTGAGTGATATAAATCAAACATTAATATCTATGCAAATCGGTGCAGGTTATGATATTCCACTTTCAGCAAAGAAAAAACAAACTCAACTTGTTTTATCACCTTTTATTTCATTTCAACCCTACTTTGGTCAGTCACCACGATCTATTGAAACTTGGAACATAACAACAGTAAGAGCAGGAGCCGCATTTAAATTTGGACGTGGTCATAAAAATTCAGTAGTACCATTAGTTGTTGAATCAGTTGAACCTTCTGAAAATGTAAACACGAACGCGAACACCTCTGTTGTGTTTTCCGTAAACGCGCCACAAAATATTCCTGTTCAACGGAGAGTAAGAGAAACTTTTCCTTTACGCAATTATATATTTTTTAACGCTAGCTCAACCGAGATACCTTCACGTTATGTGTTGCTTAAAAAAAGTGAAGTTAAAGACTTTAAAGAAGACCAATTAGAAGTGTTTAAACCAAAAACTCTTTCTGGTCGTTCAGAGCGACAAATGATTGCCTATTACAATGTTTTAAATATTATTGGTGATCGTATGCAAAAAAAACCAACAACCACTATTACACTTGAAGGCTCTTCAGATGAGGGGACTTCTGAAAAAAGTATAGAAGATGGTAAAGCAATGGCTGAATCCGTTAAACAATATCTTGTAACAGTATTTGAAATTGCTCCTACAAGAATTACTACAGTGGGACTTAATAAACCGAAAAATCCGAGTGAACAACCAGGCGGTAAAAATGATCTCGATTTACTTCGTCAAGGTGATCGTAGAGTGACCATTGAAACTAAATCACCAACTTTATTATTGGAGTTCCAAAGCGGACCAGATGAAATTTTAAAACCAGTTGAAATAATAGCCGTTCAGGAGGCTCCAATTGATAGTTATGTTACATTTAAGGCACAAGGTGGTAAAGAAGCTTTTAAATCATGGTCAATAGAGGTTAAAGATGAAAAAGGAGCCATTCAAAATTTTGGTTCGTATCACGAAGAGACGATCAGTATTCCTGGAAAATCTATTTTAGGAACTCGTCCTGAAGGAGATTATAAAGTCACAATGATTGGTATTGATAAAAAAGGTAAGGAAGTTCGAAATGAAACATCAGTACATATGGTATTGTGGACACCACCAAAAGATGAAGAAGGAATGCGTTACAGTGTCATTTTTGATTTTAATAAATCAGGTATAACAGCTGCTCACGAAAAATATCTAAGCGAAGTTGTATCAGCTAAAATTCCAAAAAATGGAACAGTAATTATACATGGGTATACTGATGTTATAGGTGGCGAAGAGTACAATAAAAATTTATCGGCTGCTAGAGCTAACGATGTAAAAAGCATTCTTGAAAAAAGTCTAGCGAATTCAGGACGAACAGATGTTAAGTTTGAAGTGTACGCATTTGGTGAAGATGAAAAATTATCTCAGTTTGAAAACAAACTCCCTGAAGAACGTTTTTATAACAGAAGTGTGGTAATTGATATTATACCTCAAAAATAAATTTAGATTGATGGAAAAAGGCTCACAGAATTAATCTGTGAGCCTTTTTTTAAAACCATTTTTGATTAAAATCATACTAAACATTCAACTATACAATGGTCGTATTCACGAAACATGTGAATTATACAACTTTTCATTTAATTTGTGTAACATCCATTTACAAAAAGAGCTTCATCTTTGTGGGGTGGAAACTAATTCACATTTGCTCCGCCACTTGCGGAAAACTAAAAAATTAATAAAATGAAAACGACAAAAATATTAACAGCTCTAGCAATTGTTTCAATTACTTTAGCAGGTAGCTGTAAAAAGAAAACAACCACTCCTGAGTCATCAGGAAGTTCAACTGCAATAGTAATACCTTCTCAAACTACAATACAAGCTCCAATTGCACTTGCAGGAGCAGCGAATTTTGCGGTTTTAGCAGGATCTGGTGTTACAAGCACAGGGGCTACTGTTATTACAGGAGATTTAGGACTTAGTCCTGGTACTTCCGTAGGTGGTTTCCCTCCGGGAATATTAAATGGTACTCAACACATCAATGATGGGATAGCGAATCAGGCTAAATTGGATTTGACAGCGGCCTATAACGACGCGGCTGGAAGAACATGTACTGATATTGTAACTTTATCTGGTAATATTGGCGGACTTACTTTAACACCCGGGCTGTATAAATCTACTTCATCATTAGCTATTTCATCAGGAGATTTAACTTTTGA
>JAYTSW010000335.1:0-5020 GCA_043745425.1 Sphingobacteriaceae bacterium
TGGTTGCGTATTGCCTTGGAATGCAACTATTACGATTACCAGCACCTGGTAAAAGATTACAAAGCCTTCACCGGCCTTTCACCCACCGCCTTTCACGAAATTGAAAACAATGCCCCAGAAAGAAAATTTGGATTGAGTGAAGGATATTATAAAGAGTAATTGTAAACTTTATTATTACTTTTTTTGGGGACGAGCATTTGTTCTTTGCTCAAGATCGTTGCGTCGCACTCTTGTACGGCAAATCTTTATTGAACTTTTATGTAAGCGTAGATTGAAGTGAAGGTTTTTGCGTTTGTACCTGCGGGGTTTCACAGAAATAATTTTTTATTTTTTTTGTATGCAGAGAAAACCGGGTAAAATAGGTTTAACTTAAACTCTCAGTTTATCTACAATACTCTTAAACTTTCCTGCAGCAGCGTATAGTTCAGGGATAATACGAATTGTATAATCAGGGCGTGTCTTTTCATTTATAGCTTTTGTTTCAATTAGTTCTCTTAATTCAAAAAATAAATCTTGGGCAAATTCCTCATGTCCTTTTATAAGTGATAATTCATTTAATCCTGTGCTAATTTTACCAAGGTCAAGACCATCAGAATTTTTCCATAATGCCTCTTTAGAATTTTTCAAAAAACTAACACCTACTTTTTGATATTTAGATGAGTTTAAATTAAATAATTTTCTTACTGCTGCTGGAAAATTTGAAAGAGTTGCTTCAGGCATATTTATTTGCAAACTTTTTTTCTCTAAAATTTCAAACAAATACTTTTCGGTTAATGCAGAATCAATTTCACAAATACGCAAATATCCTGTTATAAAGTCATATACATTGGCATTCGCCGCCTTATTTGAAAAACTTACTAAACGATTTGAAATTAAAAAATTAACCACCAATTTGGCGTGAGAATCAAGACTCATAGGCTTACGAAGCTCTTTGTAGTAATCCTTTTCCAATGTAAACATAAGATAAATCACTTTAGTTATTTGTTCAAACGAAAGGGGTTTAGCAGGTGGTTTAACTATAGCAATTGCAGAATCAGAAATAATTTTTATTGGAATTCCCTTATAAAGTTCAAATGCAAATTTGATGCTTCTTTTCTTCAAATTTTCATGTATTATTGGCTCTAAATGATTTAATGATATCAAACCTCTCTCTAATGCAACTGCAACCTTATTTGAACTTATTAAAGTAATTAATTCTTCATTACTTATATACTTTTTAAATTTATTGCAAGCTTCGGAAATATGTATTAGGTTTTTATTTTTGAACAATTTAGCAATGGCTGTTTCATTAAATTTGAGTAAGACTAATTTTGGAATTTTGTACTGCTGCTCTTTAAGCATTCCAATTAATTTCATTATACCATTTAAATCATTTTTAGGGTTTTTAATAAACTCTTCTGCTAAAATATTTTTTTTCAATACTTCAACTACTTCATCATTTTTTTCTGGAAAAGCTATTAAAAATATTGGTATATTTTGAAATAATTCATTAGCAGTAGCACCTTTAAATAATTGTGTAAGTTCATTACTGCTTGGAAATAAGGAATAGATTTTCTCACTGTATACTTTATTTAAATGCGAAATTGCAATTGAATAATTTCTTAACCCTATATCAATTGTTTTTCGTATGCTTTTACTTTCAACAAGCATATTGAAAACTATTCTCGGTTTACTTTTATAATCAATTGCTTCAAATTCAGACAAATCACTTAATCCCTTTCCAATTATGTTTAATGGAGCATCTTTTAACTTTTCAAAAATGTAATATTCATCAAGAGTAAAATATAAATCAATTGATAGTTGGCGAGATAAGGGGTTTGACTGTAAATTACTAAGGCCTTCTGCAATAAGACTTAGTTGTGACTTTTGCAACTCAAATTTTTGTTTCCACTCATTAAATGAAAGTGAAGATAAAATACTACTTACCGTATTCCTATTTTGAGTTTGATTTGTTATTAGTTCTGTCAACGAGAAAAAATCTTTATTATATGTTTTCTCTAATACTGCCTTGTCAGACTCCGTTTTAAATTTGGCGATTTTAATTTCATTTAAGCCATAAAGAGTTACACATTGCTTAAGCGAATTAAATGCTTGTTCGCTTTCTTTTTCATTCAATTTAAATTTTGTACCCGGAGTGTTCTCAATAAACCTTTCCAAAAATTGTAGTATTTTTTGTTCATTCTCTTTGGTATGTATTTTTTTAATTACTCTGAAAATTAAACCGATATCTTTTGTTTTAATTAAACCAAGTTGATAATGCTTTGATAAATACGCAGAACATTTATCATCAGAAACTAAATCTTTAATTATTTCATACTCACCCGATTTAGTTAAGGAATTTATTAAATTATGTGAATTTATTGGGGCAACTTCTGTTAAGTAATCAATTATACTTTGCACTTCTTTCTCAGCAGTAAAAGCATTAGTAAAAGCAATTGCTTTCGCTAATAACTTGGCATATTCTGTATGCGGTAACTTATAAAAATCTAAATATTGCAGCTTTATAAAAACTCCTTTTCTTATAAGCTCATTTATTGCAATGTCTATATTTTGAAGTATAAACGGGAAATCATATCTATAAAGTGAAGAGTATTTATAAATATAACTAATTTCCTTGTCGTTTGCTTTCCTTAAACCATGTTCTCCATAAAAGCTTCGGTAACACCTTTCATCATTGACTTCATCCAAATTTGAACCATGAAAATCATTCTCCCAATAATAGAGTATAATTGATAATTTTAAAAAATTCAATTCACTATTTTTATATACATTTTCAATTTTACCAACTGTCCAATTACTTTGAGGATATGTTTTTTTGAGATAGAATATTCTTTTGGCAACTATTCCATTAATTTTTGCTTTTAAGAATTCATTCTTTAAATCTTTTTCTAAGTCAATTATTACAGAAAACTGTTTAGAGCTTATAGAGTCACTTAAATCATCATCAGATGAAGTTCTTGTAATAAATAATGCTCTTATATTTTCTGAAACAAGTATACCATAAATCTTTTTTGCTAACTCTTCATTTTCTTGAGTGTTATCAACTATAATAAAGGCATCGTGAACAGAAATCTTAGCAATATCATTCTTGATGGAACCAGAGTTACCTTCATTAAAATCACTTAAGTCAATATAAAACGGTTTAATTAATAAATCTTCAAATTGCTTTACTATTTCGAAAGTAAGTGTAGTCTTCCCTATACACGGTGCTCCTTTTAGTAAGGCAATTTTCCTTTTAGAAGTAATTAAACTTTTGAGAATATCCGAAACGATTTGTTTATCTGTATCGGTGAAATAAATTAACCCGTTATCATATTGCCCAATATTAGATACTACGCTTTTAATTTCCCCACTTTTTGCTTTATTAAATAAATCAATACATTCAAGAGTTCTTACCCCTCTATTGTAGTTAGGGGATAATTCTTGAAAAATAAACTCATGGATGCTATTTAGTTCTGAATAAATCTTCCCTTCAATTTCTGATATTATGTTTTCAAAATATAATATTTCAATATCACCTCTATCTGAATATTTCTGAGATTTGTTCTCAATACGGCTTATTATAAAAATTTTGAGTTTTGGAAAGCTTGCTTTCCAATCTTTATCAAACCCTATTATTGTGCCAGTAATTTTTTCATTTAGTTTTGTGCTTTGAGAAGTTACCTGAACAACTGTGCCGGTTTCTTTACTAAATAAATCTATAGTGGGAGTATTAGGTTTTAATTTATCTCCAACGTGTGTAAGTTTCCAACCAAAAATATGATTAAGAAGATTTTTTATAAAGTATTCTGCATGAACACTGGAATCATTCCAATTAAATTTGGAAAATGATTTTATATCTGCCGCATATCTATCAAGAAGTGTTACTATATCTTTTATTAAATCTTCTTTTTCCCTCATTATTTGATAATACTTTTAAGGTGTGATAATCCTTCCTGACTTAGGGGTTGGACAAATGTAAATCTTATTGCATAATAAATCACTCTTACCTAAATCCCAATCAAAGCTATTTGGCTTAATTAGTGTTTTCGCTAATCCCTCTACCTTGGTTCGTGTTTTCAGAAACCATTCGCTTAGGAACCTGGTCACAAAGTGTAAAAGCAATACCAATTTATTCATCCTCCTTAAAATAATTACAGCGGATTTATTTAATTACTCAATATTATTATATTTAAACAGAAGCGAAGATTGCAGCTAACTACTTTTGATAATTTCCATGTTAGCGGTTCATTGTTTTTTTTCGTGAATGATAATTTTTATCTTTCAGTTTATTTTTTTTTAGTTTTTGGTTCCGGCAATTCATTAACGGTAATTTTTATTAATTTTCTCAACCACTCTCTATCGTCCAGTTTTTCTTCAATTAAAAAACTTGGTTTTGCGCCTGGGTAGGGTGGTGCTTCTATTACGTCTTTTATATATGCTCTTCCCGATGGAGTAGGCTTAATAAATAATTTATTGTCGCAAATAAGCGCAAATAATTTATGGTCAAAATACAGTCCGTATTCACCAAACATTTTCTTGCTGGTTACTTGTTTTGAAAAACCGATTTGGTCAACAATATAATCTACAAATTTTTGTTCTGATGCCATTTATAACTTATTTTAATTTGAACTTCCTAACTGGCGCAAGTGTTCCGCTTTAGCGCTTCACTTGTATCTATTATTCCTAGCGGTTTGTAACCGCAGCATTAACTTATCTATCCTCTAAAAAACAGCTCATTAAAAACACCACTATTATGCTGTTAGTAGCAATTAACTATTACCTGCGTAAATATAATCAACATTTGTTTTTATACGTTTTATAAAAGAGAATTATAGAACCAAAGCAGGTGATATTTAATTTGCTATTTATTAATTTACTCCTATTTGCTGCAGTTAAAAACTGCCTGAGCTATTAATCACAAGTGAACTGCCTGTGGCAGAACACCTGCGCCAGCGAGGGTTTATTTGATTACTCAAAAGCTTTACAATTTTACAAAAGTGAAAATTGCAGCGAAAAATTTGTAAAGACATCATCCTGG
>JAYTSW010000336.1:0-4973 GCA_043745425.1 Sphingobacteriaceae bacterium
GTTCCCAGCTTCCTCCATCTTAGGTAACGGAACAACATTAAATGCGGGAATATATTCTATTCCAAGCGCGGCATCTTTAAATCTGAACCTTATTCTAGATGGCCAAAGTAATCCAAATGCGGTTTTTATTTTTAAAATTGGCGGGCCATTTTCTGCAAATGCTTCTTCCCAAGTAAAATTAGTTAATGGGGCGCAAGCTTGTAATGTATTCTGGAAAATAGAAGGTTTAGTGAGCGTGGCTTCAGGAAGTCACTTGAAAGGAACTATCATTGCTAATAATGCTGCAATTAACATGAGTACCGGTGATACATTGGAAGGAAGAGCGCTTTCTACAACAGGTGCCGTTTCAGTTAATGGTGTATTAGCATATACTCCGGCAGGTTGCGGAAGTCCAGTTCTTACTGGACCAACAGCTCCTAATCTTGGTGGTGCCGCTTGTTATGGTATTTTCTCTGGGAACGGAGCGGTTTCAAATTCAGGTATAACTTATGTTACAGGAGATGTTGGAACAAATGTTGGTTTAACTACAGGTTTTAGTACAGTTAATGTAACAGGAAAGGTTCATCCAATCCCGGACGGTTCAACATCACAGTGTGCCGCTGATTTATTGGTTGCATACAATCAGCTAAATGTACTAGCTTATGATATTGAATTATTATATCCTGCACAATTCGGAAAGAATCTAGTACTTACACCACATACTTATTTACTGAATGCAGCAACTGTGTTAACAGATTCACTTTATTTGAACGCACAAGGAAATGCGAATGCGGTTTTTGTTATTAAAATTAACGGAGCGCTTTCTACCAGCACGTTTGCAAAAGTAAAATTGATCAACGGTGCACAATCTAAAAATGTGTATTGGAAAATTGAAGGTGCGGTATCTATAAATAGCAACTCGGTTATGCGTGGAACGATCATATCTAATAACGGAGCATTATCTTCTACAAGTACAGGAGTTTTTATAGATGGAAGAATCCTTACAACTAATGGCGCATTAAGCACCAGTGCAAGTACTGTGACCGCCTTTAGCGTTCCTTCTTATTGCGCAACATTAAACATTAAAACATTAAGTTCAAATGACAATATTTCTATCTATCCAAATCCATTTAGCGGTTCATTTGATGTTCTTCTTGAGAAAAGTTCAGAACTGAAAAATGCAGAGCTGCGAATGTATAATACTTTGGGAGAAGAAGTAATCCACGCCGACCTTACTAAAGAAGTAACTACCATTGCAACGCATAAACTTCCTAACGGAATTTATTACTATAAAATATTCAGCAACGGCAAAGCGGTTCAAACCGGTCGATTGATTTCACAACAGTAATCTTTAATCTCACTAAAAGCCCTCTGTAAGCGTTTACAGGGGGCTTTTTTATGTCTTAGAATTCCATAAGTGTGAAAGATGTAACTTATTAAAATTGTTCTGTAATACTAACCCATCATTACTTACGCACCTTTGCTATGTGAAAATTAATTCACACCTAAAATAACCGCCATGAAAAATCTAACAGAATTAAAAGGAAATTGGAACGAAACCAAAGGAAAATTAATACAAAAATATGCCATTCTTACAGATAATGATGTATTGTTAGTAGAGGGTAAACAAGAAGAAATGCTTGGCCGTCTTCAAATTAAGTTAGGTGTAACAAAAGACGAGATTCATAAAATAATTTCAGAACTATAAATCAAAACATCCCATTTAATAATTAAACAAAATTTAAACCATGAAAAAGACATTATTAGCATTAGCAGCAACAACATTTATTACTGCAGCAATAGCAACAAGTTGTAGTAGCCCTGCAGAAAAAGTGCAGTCGGCAGAAACCAAGGTAAATGAAGCCAACGCTAATTTGAATGAAGCTAATGAAGAATACTTAGCAGATATTGAAAGCTACCGTAAAGAAACAGACGCGAAAATTGAAGCTAATGAAAAAAGCATAGTTGAATTTAGAGCCCATATTGCAAACGAAAAAAAAGAGGCTAAAGAAGCTTACAATAAGAAAATTGAAAAATTAGAGCAAAAAAACAGCGACATGAAAAAAGCGATGGCCGATTACAAAGCAGAAGGTAAAGCCAACTGGATTTCCTTTAAAGAAGAATTTAACCATGATATGGAAGAGTTTGGTGCCGCTTTTAAAGACTTAACAGTAAAAAACGTTAAGTAAATCCAAAAGAATATTCATAATTAATATAATTTACGATGAAAAATTTAATCTTAACAGCAACCTTAGTCGTTAGTACTATTACCTTCTACAAAGCTCAGGAAAACCAAACCGATTTTCGGGATAAAGTAACTATTGGTTTTAAAGTCGGTTTAAATTATTCGAATGTTTACGATACACAAGGTGAAGAGTTTCGCACTGATCCTAAATTTGGTTTAGCGGCCGGTGCTTTTTTGGCTCTGCCAATTGGAAAATATTTCGGTATTCAACCGGAAGTATTGTTTTCTCAAAAAGGGTTTCACGGAACAGGTCGTATACTTAACGGGAATTATAATTTTACACGAACTACAGATTATATTGATGTTCCATTATTGTTTGCTTTTAAGCCAAGTGAATTTTTAACTCTTGTAGCCGGGCCACAATACTCTTATTTATTAAGACAAACTGATGTGTTTAAAAACGGAACAACAACCATTGAACAGCAAACTGAGTTTGTTAATGACAATCCACGTAAAAACACGTTTTGTGTTACAGGCGGACTTGATTTAAATCTGAAACACGTTGTTCTCGGAGCAAGATTGGGTTGGGATATAACGAATAATAACGGAAACGGAACTTCAACTACACCACGATACAAAAATGTTTGGTATCAAGGAACTATTGGATATAGGTTTTATAAAAATTAAATATATGAAAGCTAAAAAAAACATGGGTATATGGATGGATCATTCAGTAGCCCACATGATGGAACTAAGTAATGATGAAATCACATCAAGCAGTATTCAATCGGAATTTACTCATGCGGAAAAAGAACATCTGCTAAGTAAGAGTGAAAATATAATGCACAACGCAGAACAACATCAACAACATAAGTATTACAAAAAAATTAAAGAGGCCATTAAAGATTATGGCCATGTTGTGCTCTTCGGCCCAACAACTGCTAAAAATGAATTATCGAATCTAATAAAAACAGATCATCTATTCGAGAATATTAAAATTGATGTGAAGCAGGCGGATAAAATGACTGAACATCAGCAACACACTTTTGTTAAAGATCATTTTCACAAAGCTATGAAATAAACTATATGAGAAAAATTATATTTGCCTCTTCATTATTTCTAACAGTTCTAGTAACAAACAGCATTGCTCAAGAAGCTAAATCAGTAAGAGAGAAGCCTGCTACTGAAAAATACGGCAAAACATTAAACCTAGATGTTGGTATTGGTTATTATGGTTACATTGGTCATTTCATTCCAGTTGGAACTATAAATTTTGAATTTGACGTTGCTAAAAAGAGAACCCGATCCTGACAGAACTTGAATTAAAATAAAGCCGGATCAAACAGGAAAGCAAATAACGCCTGCACCGTCTACAACAAAAACAAATACATCAAAATAATTATAAACTATCAAAAAAAAACAAACTATGGGAAATATACTTTACGCCGTTGCAGTAATATTAATTATTATTTGGGGCATAGGATTTTTAGGATACAATGCTGGTGGCATTATTCATATCCTTTTGGTAATTGCTGTTATCGCGGTATTACTAAGAGTGATTTCAGGTAACAAAGTCCTTTAAACTGGGCTTTAGTATTTGAAGTCTTTAATGAACTGTAAAATGAAATTTCTTGTTACAGTAATTATGCTTGTGGTAAATATTACTTCTTTGCATATTTACGCTCAGGGTTCGTCTAAACCCAAAAGGTCTAGTACAGTAAAAACTATTTATGATATTCCGCACAAAACAGTTTTTGAAAAACTGATGTGGATTCACAGATGTGTTGCTTTCAGGGTTACTAAAGACCGTGTAATAAATTACGATACCAATTATATTCGTTCGTACTATAAACGATTGGTAGTAACAGTACCCATTTCAAACCGCTTTTTACAATTCAGTTTATTAGATGCCAAAAGTGGTAATAAATTAGAATTTGCACCCAATCCGGAATATAATTTAGGAATAAGCATTAGCTCCCGCTGGGCCAGCTTCATTGTTAATTCACGAGTTAAACTATATGGCGCCGATGCCGATGTTAAAGGGAAAACAAATTACCAAGATTATCAACTTAATTTGTACGGCCGAAAATTGACAACCGATATGTTTGTGCAATACTATAATGGTTTTTTCATAAGAAATTCAAAATCGTATGATGCATACACAAATGAAAAACCTTATCAACTTCGATCAGATGTTTACGCCATACATTTGGGGGTTAGTAGTTACTATGTGGTAAATAACAAACATTTTTCATATGGCAATTCGTTTGCCTTTGTAGAACAACAGAAAAAAAGTGCAGGCTCTTTATTAGTTGGAATTTATTATTCCTATTTCACCGCCACCGGAAGCCCTTCTCTTGTTTCTGATCCATTCAGAGCTAGCTTCGATACACTTTCATTAATTAAAAGCGGACAAACACATAATTTCGGACTTAACCTTGGTTACATCTACACGCTTGTTTTTTTAAAAAGATGTTATGCTACCGCTTCGCTCGTGCAAGGTATTGGCGGAAAACATGTGGCCATCAGACGTGATGATAATTCAACTTTTAATAAATTACAAGTTGGCACTGGAAAATTGCATGCGCGTTTCGGACTTGGATACGATCAGGGACGTTGCTTTGGCGGAGTAATGGGGATATTCGATTATTTTTTATTAGGCCGTAAATCAGCCGCCACGTTTGATTATAGCTACGGTAAATTTATGATTTATACCGGGTATAGATTCTCTGTACTAAAAGCTGAGCGAAAACTACTGAAAAGCCTAAAGCTAATCGATTACTAACCTTACCAATGAGATTCCCATTTA
>JAYTSW010000337.1:0-18729 GCA_043745425.1 Sphingobacteriaceae bacterium
CCTTCCGGGGTGGTTTCTTATTCGGCTAACCTTTCCTTGTTTTGTTCGTTCTATCCCATCATCCCACTTACTCGCATCAATTCTGAGGCCCGTAAAATATTGGAGCCTCTTACCCTCAAAACTAAAGTCCAAAAATATTGGAACATTATAGGTAATAATATCACCTGAGATTTTATCCCTGCGCTTTTCCAAGAAAAAATTTAAGTTTGCCATATTCGTATGGTGAATTGATTTACATACGAATATACATACGAAAAAGGGCTTTTCCTAATGCATTCAAAAACCTCAAAGTTTACCTTAAATGCCATGAAAGCCCTAATTTCATTGGTATTTCAGGGCATTTGAGTTAAGTTAGTTAATCTGGCTGAATCTGCCAAAATAGTCCCGTACGGGCTACGTAGGACAGATTGCGTTTAAGAAATTAGTTATTCAACATTAGTATTTTTTCATGAGGACTATTGTATTCACAATATCGCTATTGATTATGGTATTACCTGAGAAAGCAATATCTCAGGTAATACCTATTGGCTCTTCTGTGGATTCGCTAACGATTAAAACACCCGCTAATACTATTATTCAAGAGGGAAATTATGGCGTACATTATTATAAACCGATAGGATATAACACATCAAATAGCCCTATTTTATTTTATGTTCATGGCATCGGGGGTAATGGTGGTTCAAGCGCAGATTTACAAGCCATAGCAGATAGGCAAAATGCATTAATTGTTGCCCCAACAATGCACAATGGTCAATTAGGTTGGGCTTATGCTACCGAGGCTTTATATAATACAAGTACTGGATGTAGTGAGTTATATTGGTATACTCAGGTGATAAAGGATATTTATAGGCATGTTATAATGCGTGAGTCTCGTAGTTCTATAGATACTTACCTTACAGGTTTTTCCGCGGGAGGACAATTTGTGACACGGTATACGTTAATAAGACAGTTTTCTCCTGATTCAATCCCCATTAAAATGGCTGTATCTGTTAACCCGTCTAATTACACCTTAATGACTGATACATTTAACAATGTTCAAATGAATTGGTATGCTTATAGGTGTGGTTTAGATGGAATACAGTGGTTTAAGTCGGGCTGTACCTCCACATTAACAATTCAAGTAAAAGACTTTATATGTAATGAACATGTTAAACAATATTATAATGAAAATTACGGCGCACTTTGCGGGGCAGCTGACACACAAGCCTTCAGTGGTTTTTGTCCTTCTGCTCAAGGAACAGATCGTTTTGACAGGATGAAAAAGTTTTATGCTTTTTCGAAAACAAACGCGATAACGAGGGGAACTTCGTTAAAGTGGATTTGTGATAGCGTTATTGGTATTGGTCATGACCAACCCAATATGTACAATACTAAACGAAATACCACCGATACATTTACCATTGCTGAAAGGATGTTGTTTAAAACACCATTTCATACAGTCCAACAATTTACGCCAACTTGTTTAGGTGGTGTGGGAGTAAATGAAATTACAAAAGAAAATATTTCATTTTCAATTAGTCCTAATCCAAGTGAAAATGAATGTTTAATTAAAATAAGTGGGCTTGTCAGTCATAGAGAAAATGTAAAAATTGAAGTTTCAAATTACCTTGGGCAATTTGTAACGGAATTATACAACGGACCGGCTAATAGTAATGATTTAGAAATACGATTTGATACCAAAAATTTAAGCACAGGTTTATATTTTATTAAAACAATTTATGGCGGACAGATTGCGTTTAAGAAATTAGTTATTCAACATTAATACGTTTTTTGAAGGGTATTTTTCATATGGAAAGATATCTTGTTAAATTCATAATTATAAAAGAAAACAGTTTTTTAAAAAACCATTAAACTATTCCCCTGCGGTCAGAGCCTAAATTGTAGTTATTACTATCATCTTTCTTTTTTTGAATCCTTTTCTCCGAACCAGTAAAATCTTTCGTTTTAAACACCTTTCCCTTCTCAGTAAAACGGCTCTTGGTTGTTTCCGCTTCGTAATTTTTTACGTTCACTACCACGTCGACAAGATGTTTTTTTCATTTGCACCTAACAGATCACCTTTCTTATTGTTCTGGTCAATGCAGATAAATGCAGAGTGCGGATAACGTTCAAATATTTCTTTCAGTTTTTTTGAATCTATATCCATGTCGTGCAAACTACCCAAAAAGATAAAATGCGCCTCGTTCTGTCCGATCTCTTTCATAAACTCATCGCCCGTTCTGACATCAAGTATATGCAACCCTTCCACGTCGGCGGCACATTGTTTTAACTTGTCATGAAAAGTTTTGCTGATACCTTCCTCTCCGCTGACATAAAGCACATCCCCATGATTTTCGGCAAGGTATTTTGCAAACCATAAACAATAGGTTGATTTTCCTTCGCCTGAATTTCCATGTATCAATATCTTAAAATCCAATGACGGCAATCCGAAAAATTCACGCCACAGACCTTTAAAATTAAAACTCTCAAATTTTTTGTCCCTGGTAGCGGGAGGATGATTCGAACATCCGACCTTTGGGTTATGAGCCCAAATACTTTTCCATTAGCTTTCATTTACTCAAATATACCAAAATTCTCCGCTTTTTCTGAATGACAAACCTCGCTACAGCGAGGTTTGAGATCCTGACCTGCGTCAGGATGACAAGGTGTGGTGACGTGTAAGGACATCCCCCTAACCCCCTTCAAAGGGGGAATGACAATCTTTTGAGAGAGGAAATGGAAGGAATCGCTCTTTTGAAAGAAATTGGTTTTCCAAAATCTCTTTCAGATGAAGAACATTCCCTTCATCCGACTCCAGATGAGCATGACAATCTTTTGAGAGAGGAAATGGAAGAAATCGCTGTTTTGAAAGAAATTGGTTTTCCAAAATCTCTTTCAGATGAAGAACATTCCCTTCATCCGACTCCAGATGGGAATGACAATCTTTTGAGAGGGGAAATGGAAGAAATCGCTCTTTTGAAAGAATTGGTTTTCCAATATCTCATTCAGGTGAAGAACATTCCCCCTTTGAAGGGCACTTATCCCTTCAAACCAGTAGGTGCAACATTTGAGGCTTATTTTTCGTTTAATCCTTATGGCGAAAGGTAAGAAAAAATCAAAGAAAACACCTACTTATACTATTACACAATTCCGAAAGGATTATCCAGATGAGAAAACTTGTTTGGATAAATTATTTAATATCCGTTATGGCAAACTTGGAGCTTGTCCTTCCTGTGCAGTTGTAGAGGCTCAATTCAAAAGAATCTCTACCAGACGTTGTTATCAATGTGTTGATTGTGGTTACCAACTTCATCCCACTGCTGGAACTGTGTTTCAAAAAACAACAACCCCTCTCACATATTGGTTTTATGCAATTTATTTATTCACCGTAACTCGTAACGGAGTTGCTGCTAAAGAATTGCAAAGGCAGCTCGGTGTAACATATAAAACAGCCTGGAGAATGGCAAGTCAAATAAGAAAATTAATGGTTTCGGAATCAACAGAAAAATTAAGCGGATTGGTTATGGTTGACGAAACTTTTATTGGTGGCGAAAAGAAGAATAAGCATAAAAACAAAAAGATAAAAGGAACAGGTTACGTTGGAAAAACTGCCGTGTTTGGAATGCTGGATGAAAATGGTAGAGTGATTACCAAAGTTTTAGATGGTGACCCAAGTGGTGAAGTATTAAAGCCTTTTATTGGAGAAAATGTAAATAAAGATTCTATAATTGTGTCTGATGGATTTGGTGGATACAATGGATTAAAAAAAGAATTTAAAGACCACCAAGTTGTGAGCCATCAGAAAGGCGAGTATGTGAATGAGGCTGGTTATTCAACCAATGCATTAGAAACTCATTGGAGTGGGTTAAAACGTATGATAAAAGGAACTCATATTAAAGTTGACAGAAAACATTTACCAAAATACATTGCAGAAAATATATTCAGATTTGAGAATAGACACCAACCTGAAAAAATGTTTGAACTTATTCTGAAGAAGGCTTAACAACTTCCTTTAAGGCCTTGTAAAAGTTGTCTTTAGAAGAAGGCTTTTTCTTTCGCTTTTTAATAAATTTCTCGAATCCCTTCGAAACTTCTTTCATTGATTTTTCTTTCTTTGACATGTATCAAAGTTAGGAAAATGATTTTATATTTGCATTGAATACTACAAACTTAATAAATGACAATAACAGAAGCTATAATTACAGCGGGCAATAACAGAAATAATGTTATTGGTCAAAGAAAAACAATAGATAATATTTGTCGCAGAGCCATTGATATTCATGCTATTAAAATCAATGTAGATGATTATGATGTAATAGTTATTTTACAAACTATAGAAGGTCATATGGATACTGTATTTCTTGATTTTTTTCTTGCATCACCAAATTGTTAGATTATTTTTTTAATCTTCCATTATGAGCCAATGTCAATGGAACTATCTTTATGTCTGATAAATAATAATTATACATTTCAGTATCAGTTTCTGGGTCAACAAAAGTATCATTTTTACCCCTTAATTGAACTTCTACTGGTGCATATACTTGCAATAATAAAGCACCATATTTTGTAATAGACCTTTCTTCTAATTCTTTTATTTTTGTTTGAAATTCTGAAATTAATTGTTTTGCCTCCCTTTGGTCAGCCATTAATTTTTTATGTAATTCAGCATTATTTTCCATCATATAATATATCTTTACTTATAAATATATTTAAATAAAAAAATAATTCTAATTTATCTTATTACTGGTCTGAGGGGATAAATGCCCTTTGAAGGGGGGTTAGGGGGGATGTCGGAATACCAGAACATTCTACACCCTCTTTAATTCATCCACCTTCTTCTTAAGATCGTCCAGAACAAATTCTAAATTATTCTTCACATCTAAATTTTGAAAGCGAATGAATTTAACACCAAGAGTTTCCAATCTCATTTGTCTTTTCTCATCATTCAATTTCACTTCTTCTTCTTCATGAATACTTCCGTCAACTTCAATTGCTAACATTATTTCATGACAATAAAAATCCACAATATACTCATCAATCGGAACCTGCCGATGAAATTCAACACTTAGTTTTTTGCCTTTAATTTCTTTCCATAAAATCACTTCCGATAAAACACCGGCTTTGCGCAATTTGCGCGCGTACTCTTTTAGCCGAGGATTATAATGGATAATTTTATTTTTCATTTCAGAACAAAAGTAAGTTGTGAGGAGAGTAATCCTTGCTATAGATTGTAGCATTTTTGGAAACAGTACAAGACATTCCCCCGTCTGCGTCTTCGACGGACGTCCCCTTTCTAAAGGGGAATTATAATCGGAGATGAAGATTCAAATCAGGGAATAAAGTTTTTCTTCCACAAAGCCAAGACATATAATTTATACAGCAATTTTATTTCTTTAGTGCCTGCTTTACCTGAATCGAATTGTTGTTTTAAAATATCGAGTTTTATGAATGGAATATTTTTTTGGTTCAGAGAATCAAAAATCATTTTATAATTTCCGCTTATCCATTTATTCATTGGCGTTTCAAAACCTTTTTTATCGAAGCGGGTGTAAATTTCATTGGGCAATTTATCCTTCACTGCTTCTCTTAAAAAATATTTAGAAGTTCCGTTTTGAATTTTACGGGTGCCATTGATCGAGAACATTAAATTAATTAATTCAATATCATCGCTAAAAGGAGTGCGACTCTCAACACTGTGCCACATACCACAACGGTCTTCACACTTCAAAAAAGTTTTTAATCGCGCCGTGGTCATATCGTAAGCCAATTGCTTATTTACATTCCCTAAATACTTTGTGGGATTACTTATCGGATATGATTTTACAAATGAACTATCAAAATAATTTTCTATTCCTTTTAGATGGGAATTATACTGCGATTTAATTCTTTCTTTAATAAATAATGAAAAAGGAGAATCGATTGTTTTTTTACTTTGATTTAATTCACAGCTAAAACCAAACACATTGCCATAACTCAATAAATAATTCCACTTTGCTACAAAATGATGATGATAGCCGGCAAATAACTCATCTGCTCCCTGCCCGTCTAACACCACTTTAATATTATTTTGTTTGGCAAGTTCCATTACTTTGTATTGCGCATAGGTACTCGTATCCCAAATAGGAACATCTTGCGAATACACTAATGTTTCTAATTCTTTAAACAAACCTTCAGATGTCGGCTCAATTGTTTTATGAATAGAATTTACTTTTTTAGCAACGAGATTTGCATAATAACTTTCATCAATACTTTCATTCTTAAAAACAGAAGTAAATAAATAAATAGGATTTTTTTGTTCCATTAACACTGCTAAAGCGGAACTATCAATTCCACCACTTAAGCAAGAACCAACAGGAACATCACTGCGCAGACGTAAATTAACTGCGTTGGTTAATTTTTCTTTTACTTCAGTAACTAACTCCTCATTACTTTGTAAATCTGTACTGTACTCATAATCTGAATTTAATTTAAAGTAGCAAGTTGTATTGAAAGAATGATTTTTTAAATTATATTTTAAATAATAACCGGGCCACAATTCATTAATGCCTTCAAAAAAATTATTCTCTTCTTGCTCAGTTCGATTATTAATTAAATAGTCGTGAAGTGCTTTTTGATTTATTTCCGCTTTCACTAAACCACTTTTTACAAATGCTTTTTGTTCACTGGCAAAAGCAAATACATTATCATTATCCGTATAGTAAAAAGGTTTTACACCAAAACGATCGCGTGAACAAAATAATTCCTGTTTTTCCGAATCATAAATGCAAAACGACCACATGCCATTAAATTTATTAAGACATTCTGTTCCCCAATATTTATATGCATTTAAAACAACTTCGGTGTCACTGGTAGAAACAAAGGTTGCGCCTTCAGCTTCCAGTTCTTTTTTTAATTCGAGGAAATTATAAATTTCTCCATTATAAGTAATCCAAAATTTAGCATCCTGTAAAGCCATGGGTTGATGTCCGCTTTCACTTAAATCTAAAATGGATAAGCGACGATGCGCTAATGCCAAATGAAAATCGCCATTAGCTTCAGAAATATTTTTTTGTGGGATATAATTTAAACCTTGCTTTAAAGAAGGCGTATCTTTTGAGGAGCAGGGAATAATTGAATCTCCAGCCAATAAAAATCCTTCTCCATCCGGACCACGATGCTTTATAGCCTGAGAAGCTTTAAAGATAGTGTCCTTTAAATGAAATGAATTTTTATTTTTCAGCACAAGGCCGGCAATTCCGCACATATATGCTAAACAATAAAATTAATTTTTATGATGGGTGTTATAGCGAAGCGCCATACCCACTCTTAAAACAGGCCAAAACACAAAACCATTTTCAAAAGCCATACCTACACTTTGCACTGCCATTGGTTCGCCTCTATCATCGCCATAAGCACCAACATAAGAAAAACAAACCGTACGCGCCATTCCTGTATAAAATCCAAGTTCATAAAATGTTTCAGCAGTAACTGCTTTATCCGATTTAAAAAAACGATTGCGGTAAAATATCCCTACTAAATTTTTTGTTTGTGATACACGGTAATTATAATGATAACCTTGTCCGCCCTTCCCATCCGTAGAGAAATTTACATTATCAGCATGCTGATAACGGTAAGAAATATAAAGTCCTTTTGAACGCAATTTTTCATTCTGTTCACGATACGGCTTCACAGATAAAAGATTTAAGCCGAAACGCACTTCACCTCCTACATTTTTAAAAGAAATGTTGGGCCATAAAGTTTGCGTTGCTCCATCATAAGCTGAATTAGCAAATATATAAGCGCCCTGTAGTTCCCAAGAGAATTTATATTTAAATGTTTTTTCGTAAGACAAGGATACTTTATTCGCTAACAAAGAAGTTAAATGAAATTTAATTACACCTTTTAAATCGTAAGTCGAATCAGCCTCTGTTCTGGAAATAATACTATTACTTTTTGATTGAGGTTTTTGATAATCATATTTCGCCACTAAAGGATCATTCAAATCATAAGTATAAGTAGGCGTTGCCATTGTGTCCTTTGCTACTCGTCCGACTTTACTCGGGTCTTTCTCCTGCGAAAAAACACCAATTGAAAACATCAATAATGCTACTGTGATAATTTTTTTCATCTTCTGTCAGATTTCGTTTTTACTATTTATATTTTTTTGGAAGCCTTTGTCATCCTGTCCCGATAGTTATCGGGATTGCCGAAGGATTAAATTCCTATTTTCTTATTTACGATGTCCATAATTTCTTTTTCAAGAGCAATCGTATCGTTTTCTATTTTCTTTCCTTTAGCAATAATATCGTTGACATAATTTTTGTCATCATAACCGCCTGCATTGATACGTACATTCATAAACGCACCAATAACAGCAGTACGCGCGCATAACGCACCAACACCTGCATCTGTAACTGAATTTGGATTTCCTATTTCCACCATCGCCTTTATCACTTGCATACTATCAAATGACAATTGCATAACTTTAAAAGGAATTTCAATAGCAAATTTTGTAGCCTCTTGAATAGCTTGAGTTCTTGCTTTCTTTTCTTCATCTGTTGCTTTTGGCAAACCAAAGGCTAACATTATTTTATTAAAGGCTGCAGTATCTGCATCCACTAATTTTAATAATTCATCTTTGTAATACTGACCTTTCTCTGCCCAATTACTAAATTCTTCCCATTTATCATCCCAACCTTTTTTGTGTGAACTTAAATTTGCCACCATCGTCGCCAATGAAGAACCTAAACTCCCTACATAAGCAGAAATAGAACCACCTCCTGGCGCCGGACTTTCACTTGCCGTTTCATCAGCAAAATCAATAAGCGTCATCCTTACTAATTTATAATCTAATTTATCTTTTAATAAATATTCAATGATGCGTTCTTCAGGTTTAAATGGAGAGAGTTCATCCAATCCCATCGATTTAACAGCAATTTTAATTAATTCCTTTTCGCTGACACCAATGCTGCGCTGTTGTTTCTTTAAAAAATATTTTCCTGCATCTAATAAAGATTTAAGGGGAATTAATCCAACCAATTCAGAACCCGTTACACGAATGCCACGCTCAGTTGCTTTTTTACAAACTTCATCAAAGGCAATATGTACAGGCGTAATATTAATGTTCGTTAAGTTCATAGATATTTGAGCAACGCCATATTCCTCAATAAACCAACCTATAGCTTTTACACTTTTTAAAGAACCGGGAATTGATTTAGAAGTGCCATCTGCATTCTTAACCGGTTTTCCGCCCTCTAAAACAACTCGACCCGCTTCACGAACATCAAATGCTATTGCATTAGCGCGACGAGTTGATGTTGTGTTTAAATTCACATTGTAAGCCACTAAAAAATCGCGGGCGCCAATAACAGTTGCGCCGCGTTTTGCATCAAACGCAGCGGGACCAAAATCAGGTTTCCACTCCGGTAATTTTATTTTTTTGAAAAAGCCTTCGTATTCACCCGCACGAATGACAGATAAATTATTTCTTTTTTTATCAGCCTGTGCCGCTTCGTATAAATAAACTGGAAGTTTTAATTCTTCACCAACACGTTTTGCTAATTTCTTTGCGAACTCAGCAGTTTCTTCCATGCTGATATTGCTGATTGGAATAAGCGGACAAACATCAGTAGCGCCCATTCGAGGATGTTCGCCTTTATGTTTACTCATATCAATTAATTCGCCTGCTTTTTTAATTGCCAAAAACGCGGCGTTAATTACAGCATCAGGTTCACCAACAAAAGTAACAACTGTACGGTTCGTTGCATTACCTGCATCAACATTTAATAATTTTACGCCTTCAACGCTTTCAATTTCATTGGTAATTTGTTTAATGATATTTAAATCGCGGCCTTCGCTGAAGTTGGGAACGCATTCAATTAATTTCTTCATTACTTTTTTGTTTTATTTAGTTCAGAATATTTCGGACAAGATACTAAATGATCGTTAACCATTCCTGCAGCTTGCATGTAAGCGTAACAAATAGTGCTTCCGCAAAATTTGAATCCGCGTTTTTTTAAATCTTTCGCCATCGCATCCGATTCGGGAGATGTTGCTGGCACTTCGTATGAATGTTTGTGTTTATTTTGTAAAGGTTTATAGCCAACAAACTGCCAAATGTAACGGTTAAAACTACCAAACTCTTTTTGCACACCCATAAACAATTTTGCGTTGGTAATAGAGGCTTCAATTTTCAGACGGTTTTTAATAATGCCATCGTCCTTCATTAATCGCGCTACATCTTTTTTAGTAAACGCTGCTACTTTTTTATAATTGAAAGAGGCGAATGCTTTTTTAAAACCTTTTCTTCTGTGTAAAATTGTTTTCCAACTCAATCCCGCCTGAAAACTATCCAATATAATGTACTCAAAATGGATTTTATCGTTCAAAACAGGCACGCCCCACTCTTCATCGTGGTATTTCTGCATTAATTTATCGCCCGTTGGCCAATCGCACATTTTTATTGGTTTTGATACCCAAATTTAAGGGTTTTTTGTAACTTTAGTGCATGAAAGGTGTAAGTTATATTACCAACAAAAAGAACCAAAAAACAGCAGTTGTTATTGATTTGAAAACGTTAAAAAAATACGACGAGCAGTTGGAAGACCTTTTTGATGTGATAATAGCAGAATCTAGGGCAGAAGAACCCTCAGTTTCATGGGAAACCGTAAGGAAAAAACTTAAGAAAAAAGGTAAGTTGTAATATGTACAAAATTACTTTTAAGAAGTCAGCCGAAAAAGAAATTCAAAAACTTCCTTCCGCTATTATTACAAGAATAGTTCCTGTAATTGAATCCTTATCAAAAAACCCACGTCCAACAGGTTCAAAAAAAATACAAGGAAGCAAAGAAAATATTTGGCGGGTACGTGTGGCAGATTATCGTATTGTTTATCTCATTGCTGATTCTATAAAAATTGTAGAAATCAGAAGGGTTGGTCACCGTAAAGACATTTATAAATAGAATGAATTTAAGCCATATAAACACTCTAATAAAGAAGGAATTCCTGCTCGAATTCCGACAAAAAGCCAGTCTGGGTGGCATTTTGGTTTATGTAGCAGCCACCGTTTTTATAAGCGCTCTTTCCTTTACAGGCAAAATACATACTCACGAATGGAACGCGCTTTTTTGGGTTATTTTGTTATTTGCCTCTGTAACGGTGAGTTCAAAGAGTTTTTTAAAGGAAACACGTGGTTTAAGTTTGTTCAATTACGCTTATTACTCGCCCCGCACATTTATATTGGCAAAAATCATTTTTAACATGGTTTTAATGTTGGTTATTAGTCTGATTACCCTCTTTTTTTACATCTGGTTCATTGGTGGAGATATTAAGAATTTCAGTCTGTTTTTTATCACTTTAGCCTTATCTTCAACCGGATTTGCAGGGGTTTTAAGTTTAATGAGCGCCATTGCCGCTAAGGCCAATAATAATTTTGCGTTAATGAGCATTTTAAGTTTTCCTGTATTAATGCCAATGGTAATGGTGTCAATTCGCCTAAGTAAACAAGCGATTGACGGTTTAAGTTGGGGCGTAAGCTATGATTTTTTGTTAATATTAGCTGCCCTAAATGTGCTTGTAATTATGCTCGCTAATCTCTTATTTCCTTATCTTTGGAACGATTAATTTTGAGGTAATAGTTAATAGTAAACAGGCATCAGAGAAAATATTTTTTTACCCCTATTAACTATTAACTATTCCCTATTAACTAAATGAAAAACTGGTACAAAATACTTTCTGTTCTGCTGATACTTTACACTATTTTTCAGGGATTATTAGGTGCCGTACCGCGCTTGGATATTTTAAATGAAACCATACGAAATTTATATTATCACGTTCCCATTTGGTTTGCCATGTTATTTATGATGAGCGTTTCTATTTGGTACGCTATTCGTTATTTAATTTCTTCAGATAATACTTTCGAAATAAAAAGTTTTAATTCTGCTAAAGTTGGATTTTTCTTTGCTATTCCCGGTATAATAACCGGTTGTCTTTGGGCAAAATTTACTTGGGGAACGTATTGGACTTTTCAAGACCCAAAATTAAACGGCGTTGCTATTGGCATTTTAATTTACATGGCTTATTTTATTTTAAGAAACTCTATTCCCGACGAATTAAAACGCGCGCGTATTTCGGCTGTGTATAATATTTTTGCTTACGTGATGTTGATTGTATTTATAATGATACTTCCACGTTTAACGGATTCATTGCATCCCGGTAACGGAGGTAATCCTGCTTTTGCAAAATATGATTTAGATAGTAATATGCGCATGGTTTTTTATCCTGCCGTTATAGGATGGATTATGTTCAGCTGCTGGATATTTGAAATTAAAAACCGAATTGCTCAATTAAAAACAAAATTAGATGCTTAAGAAAATTATAGCTTTCTCATTTGTATTTGCTTCCCTTGTTGCAAATGCACAAGAAAGTACTCAACCACAAATGGCCGACGGTATGCGCGCCGAAGGAAAAATTTACGTAGTGATTGCTGTTATGGCAACTATTTTCGTTTGCATTGCATCTTATGTATTTATATTGGATAGAAAAGTAAAAAAACTCGAAGACGAATTCAAAAACAAAAAGTAACATGAAAAAAATTCATATAGTAGGAATTATAGTTATTGCCGTGGCGATTGGTGTTATTTTAACTTCACTTAAAAACACAAGCACTTATGCCGATTTTAATGAAGCACTAGCAAATCCAGATAGAGAATACCACGTAGTAGGAAAATTACAAAAGTCTCAACCTTTAATTTACGACCCAAAAATTAATGCTGATGAATTTATTTTCACTTTAATAGATAATAAAGGTGTTGAGAAAAAAGTAGTGCTGCATAAAAGCAAACCGCAAGATTTTGAACGCAGCGAACAAATTGTTGTAATAGGCAAAATGCATGATGGAGAATTTCACGCCAATGATATTTTAATGAAATGTCCCTCTAAATACAACGACACTAAACCGCAAAGTTAGTATATGGTTGATAGTTAATAGTTGAGAGCGCTTTTGAAACAACCATAAACTATAGACTATAAACCATAAACTCAATGAAAGAAATAGAATACATAGGCGAACACATTTGGCTTGGTAAAATCGGGAATTTTTTTCTTATCCTTTCTTTTGCAGCATCACTCATCGCTTTAATCGGATTTTATCTCTCCACAAAAAACAGAGAGTATTTAAAGTTTGCTCGAACTGCATTTTACACGCATGCATTTGCTGTCATGGGAATTATTAGCACCATGTTCTTCATGTTGGTGAATCATTATTATGAATATCAATATGCTTGGCAACATAGTAATAATGAAATGCCAATGCGTTACATCCTCTCTTGTTTTTGGGAAGGACAAGAAGGTAGTTTTTTACTCTGGACATTCTGGAATGTAGTACTAGGTTTAATTTTACAAAAATCGTTGAAGAACGAATGGGAAGCGCCAGTAATGGCCATCTTCTCGTTAGCGCAATTATTTTTAGCCAGCATGATTTTAGGAATTTACGTAGGCGATTATAAAATCGGAAGCTCTCCGTTTTTATTATTGCGAGAACATCCAACTTATATCGATTTACCTTTTATTCAAGCTTACATTCTCAATCCAAATTATGTTGCCAGACTTTCCCCACAAGGCTTAAATCCGTTGTTAATGAATTATTGGATGACAATACATCCGCCAACTTTATTTTTAGGGTTCGCTTCAACATTACCACCATTTGCATTTGCCATTGCTGGATTATGGAGAAGAAAACATAACGAGTGGCAACAAATTGCATTACCGTGGACCTATTTTGGAATTTTGATTTTAGGCATTGGTATTTTAATGGGTGGCGCATGGGCGTACGAAGCATTAAGTTTTGGTGGTTTTTGGGCATGGGATCCTGTTGAGAATTCATCTCTTGTTCCGTGGTTAGTTTTAGTTGGTGCAGGACATGTAATGATTGTCAATAAAAATAAGGGCGGTTCATTATTCACAACACATCTATTAGCGATTGGTTCTTTTTTAATGGTGCTATACTCTACCTTCTTAACTCGGAGCGGAATTTTAGGTGAGTCATCAGTTCACGCATTTACAGATTTAGGAATGCAAGGACAATTAGTTGTTTACGTTTTAGTATTTGTGTTATTATGCGTTGCCTTATTGATTGAAAATTCTCTTTTACGAGTTTCTTATATAATGGGCTCTTGTCTGATTATGTTTTTTGGAATACTTTACGGACATAAAATAATGTTATTCTACGTTTGGGTATTAAGCAGCATTGGATTAACAGCTTATAGTTACAATAAATATTTCCCTAAAGAAAAAGACGAAGAAGAATTATACTCCCGTGAATTCTGGATGTTTTTAGGAGCCTTTGTTTTATTACTTTCCGCTTTGGTTATTACCTACTTCACTTCAATACCAGTTCTCAATAAATTATTTAGCATAAAGAAAGCGCCATTAAAAGTAGAAGATTATAATTTATGGATTGTGCCTTTTGCCATTGTTATTTTAATTTTAATTGCAGCTGCTCAATTTTTAAAATACAAAAAAACAAATGCAAAAGAGTTTTATAAAAAATTAGCAGTGTCATTTTTGCTTTCCGTTTTATTTGGGGCTGCTTGTTCGGTTCCGCTTTATTTCTTAAAGTATTTTTCAGAGGCAGATGGGCTTCATAAATGGAACTTGATTTCTTATTCATTACTATTTACTGCCGGAATTTTTGCTGTGTTAGCTAACGCTGATTACTGCATTCGCATATTAAAAGGTAAAGTATCTAAATCAGGCGCTTCTATTGCGCATATCGGATTTGCTTTGATTTTAATTGGTGCTTTAGTTTCCACCTCGAAGAAGGCGATACTTTCAAAAAATACAGGAACTAAAAAGGTAGAAAGTTTTGGTGAGGGGTTTAGCGGACAAGAAAATATTTTCATTGAACAAGGAGATACACTACCGATGGGACCTTACCTTGTCACTTATTCCGGTAAAGAAATACATGGTATAGATTTTTATTTTAAAGTAGATTACTTCACAAAAGACACGAATGGAAAACCGAAATTCGCTTTTCAATTACAACCAAAAATACAAGACAATCCACGCATGGGACGAGCTGCCCATCCTGATACAAAACATTTTTTAAACCGCGACATTTACACTCATATTACAATTGGAAATATGAGTGCTGTTGTTGATTCTGCAAATCGTAATAAATACAGTACACCTGAAAATTATATAAGACATTTAAACGACACTATTTTCGCTTCAAATGCCATTATCATTATTGATTCGCTAAGAACAAATTTGTCCCAGGAAGAATATGAGAAAAATGATTCCTTGCTAGAGGTAACTGTAGTTTTGAAAGCTTATAACTCAAATGGTGAAATTTTTAAAGCCAGACCAAGATACATCATCAAAAAAAATATTGTAATTCCTGAAACAGATAAAATTGAAGCTTTAGGTTTAAAGTTTGCATTCTGGAAAATAAATCCAGAAGATGGCAGTGTTGAAATTACTATGTCGGAAAAAGTAAACAACTCAAAAGATTTCATTGTGATGAAAGCTGTGATGTTCCCTTATATAAACGTTTTGTGGATTGGCTGTATTACAATGGCATTAGGAACTTTTATTGCTATGCGTGAAAGAATGCGAACTTTAAAAATTTCTAAAGAAAACCATGGCGCTTAAAAAAATTATTAAAATAAAAGTTTTAGTTATTGGCAGCGGCAATATCGCCTGGCACATAGTTTCACATTTATCTTTCTTTAAACGTTTTGATATTACAGTTTATAACAGAACGCTTACGCCGCATTTAAAACAATTACAAAAAGAATTTAAAGTATCAATTGTCACCGACTGGAAGAAAATTAATAAAGAATCGGAACTGTTTTTCATTTGCACTTCCGACTCTGGAATTCCTTCTATTGCATCAAAAATTAAAAAATTAAAAACTAAAGGATTTGTGATGCACACCTCAGGAACAACTCCGTTAAAAGCAATTACAGGCACTTCAAAAAATATTGGTGTGTTTTACCCCTTACAAACTTTTTCGTTCGGACAAAGTGTTTATTGGCCAGAAGTGCCTGTTTTTATAGAGGCAGGAGATTCAAAAGCTTTACATTTTATGAATAGTTTCGCGAAGCTATTTTCAAATACAGTTGTGAAATTAGATTCCGCACAAAGGTTAAAATTACATTTAGCTGCGGTTATTGCCGGCAATTTCAGTAATGCCATGTATGCGGCTGCTAATAATTTTATTGATAAAGAAATTAGTAAAGACCACTTCAAATACTTGATTCCTTTAATAGTAACAACCGCAAAAAAAACAAGGTCGGTTTCTCCATTAGAAGTGCAAACAGGTCCTGCTGCACGTGGCGACAAAAAAACACAGAAGCAGCATTTACAGTTATTAAAAAAATATCCTGATTTAAAAAAAATATACAAATCATTAAGCAAACTCATAGAGAAACAACAAAAGGGCAATGCAAAACTTTAAAGAAAAATTAAATAAAATAACCACTTTAATTTTTGATGTTGACGGCGTATTTACCGACAATAAAGTTTTAGTTATGGAAAATGGTGAAGTAGTTCGTAATGTTCACTCGAAAGATGGGTATGCTATTCAACTCGCCATTAAAAAAGGTTACCGTTTAGTAATTCTTTCCGGGGGCAATAATCTTGCTATAAAAAATCTATTAGCTAAATCAGGCATTCAACATTTATTTATAAATCAACACGATAAATTGCAGTGTTACAAAGATTTTATTTACGAAAATAATTTAAATGACGAAGAAGTAATGTACATGGGCGATGATTTACCAGATTATGAGGTAATGAGTCGTGTTGGTATAGCCGCTTGTCCTAATGATTCGGCAACTGAAATTAAAAGCATTAGTATTTATATATCTCCTAAAAATGGCGGCCAAGGCTGTGTTAGAGATATTATTGAACAGGTCATGCGCGTTCAGGGCACTTGGGCCATTGCCAACTGGTAATTAACTATATTTGTATTAATGACGAACAGATTATTACAAAATAAATTTTTCGCTTTTTTAAAACTCATAAGGTTTGAAAATATTTTAATTCTGATTTTCACAATGTGCAGCATGCGTTATTTTGTTATTCCTTCCATTTTAGAACGTATTTACTTTTCGGAAATCTCATTTTGGTTATTAGTTACGAGCACCACGCTTATTGCAGCGGCGGGTTATATTATTAACGATTATTTTGATGTAAAGACTGACATTATAAATCATCCTGAAACTGTAGTAATTGATAAAGTAATAAAGCGTCGTACTGCAATGCTGCTACATTTAGTTTTTAGTAGCATTGGTTTATTATTAGGAGCGTGGCTTGCGTATAGATGTTTTGCTTTGCGATTAGTACTGTTTCAATTAGTTGCCATTAGTTTATTGTGGTATTACTCTACTCACTTTAAAAAACAATTGCTAACTGGTAATTTAGTCATTGCATTTTTAACTTCCATTATTCCATTTATGCCATTTGCTTATGAAGTGTTGAATGGCGTGCATGTGAATACTGCGTTTTTCGATCAGGAGCCTGAGAAATTAAAATTATTATTAGGGATTACTTTTTTGTTTAGTGGCTTTGCTTTTTTAACTTCTCTTATTAGAGAAATTGTAAAAGACATGGAAGATTTTAAAGGAGATATACAAACTGGTTGTAAAACTATGCCCATTGCTTGGGGAATAATCACAACTAAAACAGTTACTTTCTTTTTAATTATTATTACAATGGGGGTTCTAGGGTTCTCGATGATAAAATTATGGCACTGGCACCAAAAAACAGCTTCGTTTTATTTAGTAATGACAGTATTTGTTCCATTATGTATTTTAATATTGCAAGTGGTTCGCGCTAAAACGCCTTTTCATTTTAAAGTGGCAAGTTTGCTGTTAAAATTTATTATGTTGTTTGGAATTGCTTTTACATTTATTATTCAATTAATTTATGAGCAGCATTGATTCATTAATGAAGGACTTTCCTTACCAATTAATATTGGGTTCAGGTTCTCCACGCCGACAAGAGCTTCTTAAGAGTTTAGGTTTCGACTTTACAGTAAAACCTATTAATGCTGACGAATCTTTTTCTGATGATTTAAAAGCACAAGACATTCCTTTATATTTAGCTGATAAAAAAGCGAATGCTTTTCCAGATAAATTAAAGAACAACGAATTACTTATCACATCTGATACAATTGTATGGTGTGAAAACAAAGTATTAAACAAGCCAGCCGACTTTAATGAAGGAAAAATAATGTTAAACACCCTAAGTGGTAAAATGCACCATGTGTTTACAGCTGTTTGTTTAAAAAGCACTAATAAACAAATCACTTTTTTTGATGCTAGTAAAGTTTATTTTAAGAACTTAACTAATGAGGAAATTGAGTATTACCTCACTAATTTTAGTCCTTATGATAAGGCTGGTGGTTACGGGGTACAGGATTGGATTGGTTATATTGGGATTGAAAAAATTGAAGGCAGTTTTTATAATGTAATGGGATTGCCGGTTAAACAATTGTATGAAGAATTATTAAAATTTTAAATAATGAAAAAATTAAGTCTATTCCTTTTTGTTTGTTTAACCTCAACTTTATTTTCGCAGCGCGAATTTGAAATTATTTTGTTTGATGCTGTAGTTAATGACTTCGATGTAATTGGCGAAGATGCTTATGAGAAAAATAATCGTGTAAAAGAAGATATTACAACAAAAGTTAAGGCCGAGGTTAAGACCACAACTAAGGCTGAAAGTTCAGCGACAGAAAATTTTGAATCAAAAAATATTTTAGAT